>JAUIBB010000114.1 GCA_030427685.1 Alphaproteobacteria bacterium | reverse complement strand
ATGTTTGTGACAAAAAAGCAGTGCAAAGGGCGGTTGATCATATTCATCTGCCGAAGCGGGTAGAGGGGCTTGACATTTACCCGCTTCGCGCAAGTATCGAGCTGAACACCGCCTTTGGGCATAGATAAACAGGGAGACCTAACGCGTGAAAAAAACTTATCTTGAGACAATCCTGCTGATTGAACGCCTCCACCGCCGATTCCTTGATGTGGTAAAAAGTGAGCTTGATCGCTTGAAGGTGGAGGACATCAACAACGTACAGACCCTTATCCTCTATAATATCGGTTCTGATCAGTTGACCGTTGGAGAGTTGATTAACCGCGGCTATTACCTTGGTACCAATGTTTCCTATAACGTGAAGCACCTGGTCGGAAGCGGCTACCTTGTGCAGGAAAAAGCACCGCACGACAAGCGTTCGACGCGGGTTAAACTTTCCGATAAAGGGCTGGCGCTGGTAGAGCAGATGGATGCGCTGATTGAGCGCAACGTGGCAGAGCTTGATAAGCGTAGCCCGGGATTGGAATTCTTGGCCGAAACCAACAAGGCTATGCATAATCTGGAGCGCTTCTGGACTGAATATATGAACCGTCTTTATTAAGATGCTTATGAAACGCACAGGAATTATTGCCATTCTTTCCATGCTCGTGTTGGCCTATCAGCCAGCCTTTGCGGAGGATCAGATTATTACGATTGGCACGGGTTCTGTCAGTGGCGTCTATTACCCTGCGGGCGGAGCGATTTGCCGATTGCTGAATCAAAAACGCAAGGGCGTGCATTGTTACGCAGACTCCACTGGCGGGTCGATCAGCAACCTGCATGGCTTGCGTAGCGGGGAAATCAGCTTTGCGATTGTACAGTCTGATTGGCAATATAAAGCCTATCGTGGGGAAGGTGCATTTGCTGGTGACGGCCCGTTTACGGACATGCGTTCGGTGTTTTCGCTGCACAGTGAAATGTTTACGGTTGCCGTAGCCAAAGACAGCAAAATCACCAGCTTTGCTGGCCTTAAGGGAAAGCGCGTTAATATCGGCAATGTCGGCTCTGGAATGCACGAAATCATGAAGGGGCTCATGGGCACCTATCATTGGACGAAGGCGACATTCTCAAAAGCGACAGAAATGAAGCCTACCGATGCAGCACAGGCGTTATGCCATGGTGAGATTGATGCGATGGTCGTTGCAATGGGGCACCCGAATGGGCTGGTGCAGGATGTTACCGGAAGCTGCGGTGCTCGGCTTATTCCTGTCCGTGGTGCACAGGTTGATCACCTGATTGCAGAAAATCCGTTTTATGCGCATACGGTGATTCCGGGCGGCATGTATCGCAATAACCCCAAAGATATTCCTACCTTTGGGGTTAAAGCTGCGTTGATTACAACCGCGATGATGGATGAGGAGACGGTCTATCAGTTGACCAAGGCCGTCTTTGATCGGTTTGATGACTTCAAGACGCTTCATTTTGTCTTTGCTACTCTGAACCGGGAGCGGATGGTAAATTCCGGGCTGATTGCCCCGCTGCATCCCGGGGCATTACGCTACTTCAAAGAAGTTGGGTTGATTAAAGAATAGGCCGCCTGAGTCCTTTTGTGACAGTCGTGTGAAGTTTTTCTGGCGGACATTTACTTTTTATCGTGTTGGCATATGGTTTCGCTCTTACTTATGGAGAGAGCGATGACGAATTCCCCTAGTATTGATGAAACATTAAATACGTATTGGCAGGCAAAAACAGCTAAAAATAATAAGCAATATGATCCCAATATTTTGCCTTACAGTGTTTTGTCGCCAATTGCAGATTACGTAAACGAGCATTGTGATGGGGTCTTTGCCTCTGTTCGAGAGGCGATGTTCTCTTCTGATAACATAGACCGGCTCGTGCTGACGTTTCCTCGGGGCGTCTCTTACAAGCATGTTGTCGAAGTCAAAAATATAGCAAAGGGATATGCAAAGACAGATGAGGACCTTGCAGGGCAGCATACGTCCCCGATCACCTTGATAGATGAGCAGATCGCCACAAACACGGCACATAAGGGCGAAATGCGGGCGTTACGGGGGGGTGCTGAACGCAGGCAATTGGGGGGCTCATCTTCAGATAGTGAACGCGGTGCTTTCCGTTGATTCGCTAGCCTCTGTCTTCTGAAAGAACGACAATTTCACCCTTTTTCATGACGCCAAGCATGCGGCGCATTTGCTCATCAAGCAGGTCGCGATCCAGCGATCCGTTGCGTAAATGGCTTACGCGTAATTCCAGTTTTTCGCGCTCAGTCTTGGTTGCCTCATATTCTGCTTGAAGGGCGGTGAGCTCACGACGTTCGCGCATGAGTGCATAAAGCCCCCGCTCGCCATGCAAGGCATGGTAGCCGATGTAAAATACCATCAACATCCCCATCAGCGGCTTAATCAGCCGCTGGGTCGTGGTAGGTTGTTTTGCTGTTCGCACCTGAATCACGGCGCGTACTCCTGACGTTGGGATGGTTTTAAAGGCGGTACGCTCCCCCTATGCAGCATAGTGGCACCGTAGAATTATCTATAACATTATGGCCCGGCGACGGACAGGGATTTATGGGATGTACGGGGGCAAAAAATAGCTTTTCAGATGAATTGAGTCGAACTGTGTTGCCCTTGCATCAATGGGTGGCAAACTTTGTTTATGCACAAAACTTCTGAACGATCATATTATTTCTTTGTGTCTTTTGTGTTCCCAACAAATGCAAGAGAAATTCCGTTATTACAGAAGCGTAGCCCTGTCGGCTGCGGCCCATCTTCAAACAGGTGGCCTTGGTGGCTTCCGCATTTTGCACAATGATATTCCGTACGGGTCATGCCGTGTGAATTGTCTGTTCGGGTGGCAATACTGCCGGGATAGGCCTCGTAAAAACTGGGCCATCCAGTACCACTTTCAAACTTAGTATCCGAAGAAAAAAGGGGGGTCTTGCAGGCAGCGCAACAAAACTCACCTGACTCCTTGATGGCATTCAGGGGGCTACTGAAGGGACGCTCGGTGCCTTCTTCGCGTAATACGCAGAATTGCTCAGGCGTGAGGCGTGCTCTCCAGATGGAATCATCGTCTTTAGGCATCGGGCTGCTCCAGATAGGAAGACGTAAGGATAGGGGATTATACCGTGGCGTAAAGCGTTTCGGCGCGCTCGGTGAAGGCGGCGACCATTTTCTCGGAGGCGCGTGTGAACATGCCGCCGATCAGGGAATTGAGTAGTTTGGATTTAAATTCAAATTCTACAGCAAAGTACAATTCACAGCCTTGTGGGTGTGATGTAAAACGCCAATGATTGTCCAGCCGAGTGAAGGGGCCTTTCACCAGTGTTACCTCGATGCGTCCCTCGGCAGTGTCTGTTGGAGGTGTGAGGATCACGCGTGAGCTGTAGCGTTCGGTCAGATGGCTGAAGCTGACGATTAGCTCACCTAGAAAAGAATTGGCCGTCCGCTCGCTTACCCGTGCGGCGCGGCACCATGGTAGAAATTCCGGGTATTTCTCGACATCTGCCACCAGCGCAAAGAGCTGTTGGGGCGTATAAGGAAGGATGCGAGTCTCATGGTGAGCGTGCATGGTCTGAGGCTATGTCGCGTGTTGGAGGTTACTGGTTATCATTTGCCGCTTTAGCGGCGGTTTCGGCCAGTTTTTTGTTGCGGGTCGCACGCATTTTGGCGAAGTCGGCGTCGGCGTGGTAGCTGCTGCGGGTGAGCGGACTGGCGCTGACCATGAGGAAGCCTTTGGTGTAGGCGACGCGCTCGAGATAGCGGAACTCGTCTGGCGTGACGTAGCGGTCTACCGGTGCGTGAGCGGGGGTGGGTTGCAGGTATTGGCCGATGGTCATGAAGTCGATGTCGGCGGAGCGGAAATCATCCATCACTTGCAGCACTTCCTCCATCGTTTCACCAAGGCCGACCATGATGCCGGATTTGGTGAAGATGCTGGGATCCTGCTCCTTCACCTTTTTGAGCAGGTTCAGCGAGTGGAAGTAGCGCGCGCCGGGGCGGATTTTTTGGTAAAGGCGCGGCACGGTTTCGATGTTGTGGTTGAACACATCCGGGCGGGCCTTGACGACGATTTCGAGGTTGCCGTCTTTGCGGCGGAAATCGGGGGTCAGGATCTCGATGGTGGTGTCCGGCGCGGTGGTGCGGATATATTCGATGCACTGCGCAAAATGGTTGGCGCCGCCGTCTTCCAGATCATCGCGGTCTACCGAGGTGATGACGACATGGTTGAGGCCCAGCTTGCCCACGGCCTCGGCGAGGTTGTGCGGTTCGTGCGGGTCGAGCTGGTCGGGCTTGCCGGTGGCGATGTTACAAAACGCGCAGGCGCGGGTGCAGACGGAGCCGAGGATCATCACCGTGGCGTGGCCTTTGCTCCAGCATTCACCAATGTTCGGGCAGGCGGCTTCCTCACACACGGTGTTGAGCTTGTTTTTGCGCATCAGGTCGCGCGTGCTGGTATAGCCCTCGGATTGCGGTGCTTTGACGCGGATCCAGTCCGGTTTGGGGAGTTTTTTGTCGGCGGGCTGGGGGATGTGAAGGGTGTCGGCCATGGGTTCCATTGTCATTGTGAGGGGTGAAGCAACGTGGCAATCAAGAGAAACTGCCGCGTGTGGCAATGCCCTCTGGATTGCCACGTCAGCCTTGCGGCCTTCTCGCGATGACAGAAACTACGAGTTTTACTTGCAAACCTCAAGGATTTCTTCTAATAGCGCGTATCCTTATTCGTTCACTTGTATTCAGGAGCCTCCATGGCACGCGTAACTGTCGAAGATTGTATTCAGATTGTCCCTAACCGCTTTGATCTCGTGGTAACTGCCGCTCAGCGTGCGAAACAGATCAGCTCGGGGATGCCGCTGACCATTGATCGCGACAACGATAAAGACGCGGTTGTAAGTCTGCGCGAGATCGCTGACAAAACGATCGACGTGAAGCTGGTGAACGAGGAAATCATCAGCAATTTCCAGAAACGCTCTGGCTTTGATCCGAACGATCGGATTGATGACGATGAAAGCCACGCCAGCTTTACCGTTCCGCAAAGCGAGACGGAGGAAGTGTTCAGCGAAGCTCAGGGCTTCATCGAGCAACAGCCACAAGGTCAGGCTGGTATGAGCTTCGTCGAAGAAAACATCGAAGTCGAAGACTAGATTCTCTGTATTTTTAGTACGTTAGCCTTTCTGCGGATAGATGCGGTTTGTCATGAAACTGTCATCCTCTAGCATTGTTTTATCTGCTAAATTCGTCATTTAACCATTGGCGAGGCAGATGATGATCTTTGCCGTATTGAAGTATTCTGGCAGCTGGCCTGGTTATGCATCCTGGGTGATGCTGGATGAGTGAGCGTAAAACAGTTCGCGAATTATATGCATCGCTTGATTTGCCGGAATGGCCGGACAAGCGCCCAAAGGCACCGCCGATCATGATCAGTGCAAAGACCGGCAGCAACGCCCAGGCCACGATCAGGGCGATCCCGCGG
>JAUIBB010000113.1 GCA_030427685.1 Alphaproteobacteria bacterium | reverse complement strand
GATCGCCTGAAAATCACCCAGCCGTTTCTGGAGGATGAGCGGCATTCCCTCACCCACCATCAGGATCAGCAAGTTGTAAAAAATGGAAAGCCTACCAATCGCTTAAGCAATATCATGCAGGACGATCGCACCCGCATTGCCGCTGAGCGCAACGATGGGATTGCGGCACGAAATTAACCTGTTTTTTCAAATCCCCTAGGCAATTCCGATAGAATGCGGTAGCAAGGAGGCCTAATTGATAGAGGCTCCCATGACTGAACCCCGTGAATTAACCGGTGCTGAAATAGTGATCCAATCCATGCTCGATAACGGCACGGAAGTGGTGTTCGGCTATCCGGGCGGCGCGGTGCTGCCGGTGTATGACGCGCTGTTCAAGCAAAACAAGCTGCGCCATATCCTCGTGCGGCACGAGCAGGGCGCGGGCCACGCGGCGGAGGGTTATGCGCGAAGCACCGGCAAATGCGGCGTGCTGATGGTCACTTCCGGCCCCGGCGCAACCAACACCGTCACCGCGCTATGCGATGCGCTGATGGACTCCATCCCCCTCGTTTGCGTAACCGGGCAGGTGCCGACGCACCTCATCGGCTCCGACGCGTTTCAGGAGGCGGACGTGGTGGGCATCACCCGCAGCGCGACGAAGCATAACTACCTCGTCAAAAACGTGAACGACCTGGGCCGCATCATGCACGAGGCCTTCCATGTGGCCACTACGGGCCGCCCCGGCCCGGTGCTGGTTGATATCCCGAAAGACATCCTCAACGCGACGGGCCTCTATAAGGGTGCCGATGGCGTGCGCCGCCAGTCCTACAAGCCGGTGAAAAAGCCGGATGTCAAAGCCATTGAGCGCGCGGTAGACCTCATGGCCAAGGCCAAAAAGCCGATCCTTTATGTCGGCGGCGGCGTCGTCAACGCGGGTGACGAGGCTTGCGCCGCCCTCACAAAATTCGCCCATATGCTGGGCTTCCCGGTCACCACCACGCTGATGGGCCTCGGCGCGTTTCCGGGTAACGACGCGCAGTTCCTCGCCATGCCGGGCATGCACGGCTCGCTCGAGGCCAACATGTGCATGAGCGACTGCGACGTGCTCATCAATATCGGCGCGCGGTTCGACGACCGGGTGACCGGGCGGCTTGATGCCTTCTCCACGAAAAGCAAAAAAATCCATGTCGATATCGACGCCTCCTCGATCAACAAAATCGTGCCGGTCGATATCGCTATCACCGGTGACGCAGGCGAGGTGCTCGATCAGATGATCGCCCTCTGGAAAAAGAAAAAGCCGGTGACACAAAAAGAAGCCCTCGCCAAATGGTGGAAGCAGATCGACACCTGGCGAAAAAAGGACTCCTTCGGCTACAAGCAGACCGGCAAACATATCAAGCCGCAATACGCCCTGCGCCGCCTCAACGCCGCGCTGAAAGCCAAGGATTTCTACATCACCACCGATGTCGGCCAGCACCAGATGTGGGCCGCGCAGCATATCCTCTACGACAAGCCCAACCGCTGGCTTACCTCGGGCGGCCTCGGCACCATGGGCTACGGCTTCCCCGCTGCCATCGGCGTGCAGATCGCGCATAAAAAACAGCCCGTCGTGTGCGTGACGGGTGAGTCGAGCTTCATGATGAATATTCAGGAACTCAGCACCGCCGTGCAGTACCGCCTGCCGGTCAAAATCATGATCCTCAACAACCAGTATATGGGCATGGTGCGCCAGTGGCAGGAGATGTTCTATTCCAGCCGCTACAGCGAATCCTACATGGACAGCCTGCCAGATTTCGTCAAAACCGCCGAGGCCTTCGGCATGAAAGGCATGCGCTGCAAAGACCCCACCAAGCTCGACGCCGCCATCAAGGAAATGCTCGCCCATCCCGGCCCCGTCCTGTTCGACTGCTGGGTCGACCCGAAGGAAAATGTCTACCCCATGATCCCCGCCGGCGCAGCCCACCACGAGTTGGTCCTAGGGCCGGAAGAAGCGGCGCCCGTGCTGGATAAGAACCGGGTGTAGGAAATGCAGGCCGTAGAAAAAATCAGCAACTTTCTGGCATTGCGTGTTTTCTGGGCGGACTTTTGGCGCTTTACGCTGTTTAGCGCGCTGCTGGATGCTTGCCTATCCTCCTTTATCCATGCCATCGGCTCACAGACCATCGGTGTGCTGATATTCGCCGCCATCCAGTTGCTATTGGTGCTGGTGGTCACCCAGATTGTTTTTAACAAGGATTACGGGCGCTACAGGGTCCGGTTGGTGGATCCCACTACCCAGGCGATCATCGCGCCGCGCTCGAAGCATGCATTGCGGCTGTTTGCAACGCAGATACGGCTCCTCATTTTATCCTCACTTGCGCTTTTCGTCGGGACGGTACTGCTTTATGTGGTGGGTTCCCACCTGTTTGGGGAAGGGGCCGCCCTTGACTATCTGCTGATCGGCTGCTGGCTGCCGGGCGGTTTCCTGCTGCAGATATGGGTCTTCAAGCGGATGCTTTGCCAAAAATACACACAGTTTGAAGTCCGCGTGCTCGCGCCGGAACCTGTCGCCCCCATGGTTAATAAGGGGTAGTACCGAGGCAATCACGCATCAAGCCATGCGTCATCCTGGCGCATGCCGGGATCTCCGTGGTTCAAGGTTCCAACCGCCTCACCTATGGCAGAGACATTTTACGTCTATATCCTAAGCAATACGCACCACACCGTATTCTACACTGGCGTCGAATGACCTGATCCGCCGCGTCTACGAGCATAAAAATAAGCTCGTAAAGGGCTTCTCTTTCAACTATAACGTCGACAAACTCTTGTATTACGAATGTTTTGGCAGTATCGAACTTGCTATTGCTCGTGAGAAACAGATAAAGCGCTGGGCAAGGCCGATCAAATGCGACGCCATTACGCGGATGAATCCGCAATGGTCGGATTTGTACAAGACACAACTGGTCACCGCCTAGCGAAAGGGAGATCCCGGCATACGCCGGGATGACGCGGAAGAAAGATGACAACCGAAACCCTCGATATCGTCTATGACATCCCCGATGCGGTCGCGCTCGAAGACCGTCATATCCTCGCCGTGCTGGTGGACAACGAATTCGGCGTGCTCAACCGCGTGGTGGGGCTGTTTTCGGCGCGTGGTTACAATATCGGCTCGCTGACGGTGGCGGAGGTCGACGCTAAAAAACGCTTCTCGCGCATCACGGTGGTCACGCACGGTTCTGCCGCTAAGATCAAACATATCATCGCGCTGCTGGAGCGCATGGTGCCGGTGCATAAGGTGCATGACCTGACGGTGGAATCGCCGTTCGTCGAGCGCGAGCTGGCGCTAGTGAAAGTTTCCGGTAAGGGGGAGGAGCGCAATGAAGCCCTGCGCCTCGCCAACATCTTCCGCGCCAAGCCGGTCGATACCACCATCGAGAGCTTCGTGTTCGAGATCACCGGCACGACCGAAAAGGTCAACAGCTTCATCGACCTCATGCGCCCGCTGGGGCTGGTCGAGGTGTGCCGCACCGGCGTCGCCTCCGTTGCGCGCGGGAAAAAGGGAATCTAAAGTAAAAAACGCGTCATCCCGGCGTTGGCCCAGAAAAAAGACAGCGCCTCGATTGCCCTTTCTCGCCGTTTATGCTACATTTCAGACAGATTCAGTGCATGTAGCACGAGGGAGTTATGCAAGTAGGCAGCATTGCGGCGCCGCTATCGGCTGTGCCGTATGTCAGAGTGAGTGGGAGCCTTGCGCCGCCGGCCTATGCCGCGGGCCTGTCGTCGATGAGTCCGGGCACGCGCGTGGCGCTTAACCAGATCGCCAGCTCCTCACGGTTGAGTGGCACCGAGAAACGCACCTTTATTCGCCTGTTAGCCGAGATTGACCAATACGCCAATGGCGACCCAAAACTGATCCTCAAAGTGATGATGATGGTGGCGATGGCCGAATCGCTCCGCGCGCAGGGAGAATACCGGACCCACGCACAGGCCGAGGTAGACCAGATGTATTGGGAGGCACGGCAATCCATGGCTGCGACGCAGAAGGCCGATGCCTTCGCCGAGCTGCCGCTTCCCACTTCCTCCGCCCTACAGCAAGACGGGCAGGCACCGGGTGGTGTTGGCTATAACATGCTGGCCTAAAAAGGGGTTTATTGCTGCTAGAAGTTAGGCAGCGATGGTTCATCCGCACGCTGCGGGGCGCCATAACCTTTGTGCTGATGCTGGGCCGGAAGCTGAATACGGCTATTCCCAAGCTTAAACGGTGTATCCTGACGGCCAGTGTGCTCGGAATCAGACAGGGTGTGGAAGGATGGACGCATGCTCAGCTCCTTGAGGAAGAATATAACGCAGGAAAATGGCATAGCGTTTCCCACCCATTTTGTTTGTGACAGTTTTATGACAATTGATGCGGGCGGCTGTCATCAGAACTTCACGGGAGTTGAAGCGTGCCATTTGCTAGTATGTGAGCATGGCATTCTGGAAAAAACGCACAGGCGACAAACAGAAGCGTGCGCAGCAAGCGCGCGACAACCTGTTCCTGCTGCTCGACGAGAACATGGCCAGGCATTGTGGTCGTCAGGAGTTTTGGCGGGGGCTCCACAAGCTGGATGCCGAGCTGGTGCCGGGTGGTATCTCCATCGAACCTTTTGTTCCCGGAAGCTGCCGGGGCATTACCGGCGCAGACTTGTCAGACCAGCTGTTTGCCAAGGGTAAGCCTACGGTGGTCATCCAGTTGGCGCACGAGCGCGCTGCATGTGAAGGCGCGCGCCTGCTGAACATGATTTTCAAAGGCTGCGGTGCAGAGTTTATACCGGAGGTCACCTTTGTGGATGGCGCCCCCCATTACCAGATACGCACCAACATCGATAAGCAATATTGGGATAAGCTCTGCGTGTTCAGCCAATACCGGTTCGAGCGCGAGATCCCGGAGCAGGAGCGCCCGGCGCTGATGGCGCAGTGCCAACAGACCGTGAGCGAGCATGTGCGGGATACGCCCTACCCCGATTGGCGCTCGCTGGAGGGTGTGCCGGCCTTCATCACCCTGATGGGGCAGCATGGGGTGCTGCGTGCGCCGGAGCGCCGGGCGCGCAACAAAGCGCGTGATGAGGAAGAGATGAACCGGCCCCACCCGCGCGGCATCCCGTTGCTGTTTGAAGGGCTCAAGGTGCATATCGAGCTCAAGGGCGATACTTCCGAGGTGGCGATGACCCCCTATCATTATGGCTTTGATGCGGACAAAAGTGCGCTTGAGGATGCCACGGAAGGCAAAAGCTATCTTGCGCTGCTGCTGGAAACCTTTGGCGGCAATCCGTTTGAGAAAAAGATAGGCCTTACCTCGCGCTCTATTGCGGTCGTGGGGCTATCGTTTGGTTTGTATGGGCTCAGCCAGGGGGCGACGGATTTTGTCGGATGGGTCGGCCCTGCGGTCACTGCAGGTGCAGCGGGTACGTTTGTGGTCGCCACGATGATCGACCATAAATGGAAAATCCTGAAGAAAATTGATGGTATCC
>JAUIBB010000112.1 GCA_030427685.1 Alphaproteobacteria bacterium | reverse complement strand
GTTGTGGCAGGTTCAGCATTGGGATTCGTAGGTTTGGAATGCGGATACCAAGCATTTGCAGTGCATTCAGGCCTGAGAGGTTGAGCCCCGGGATCTGCGGTAAACGCAGGTTCGGGATATTGGGCAAGCCAGGGAATCGCCCGTTAATGTTGAGGCCGGGAATCTGCGGGAGGGCAAAATTGATTTTGGGTAATGAGATGCCACCCGAAAGCGCGCCCAGAATGTTGCTCATACCAGGGATGCAGTTGATGCCGGGCATAGAAGCAATAGCGCCGAAGCTGGCAAACCCACCATCGATACCACCACCGAGCATCGAGGAAAGCGTGGCGTTTATGTTGAGCTGAAGGCTCTGGCTGGTCAATCCGTTCAGTTGATTGATCTGGCCATTGATGCCGCCAGTGAGGGAATTAATCTGGCCATTAACACCATTAATGCCGCCGCGCACAAAATTTGCCGGGTAATTCATGACGCCACCAAGCGCGGTAACGGCACCGTTAATCTGTCCGTTGATGCTGCCACCAAAGGAGTTGATGCGATTGGTCGCATTGTTGATGCTGTTGATGCCACCATTCAGCCCACCGGTCAGCCCATTGAGGTTGCCCATATTGCACACGCCATTCATTGCGCCGCTGATGGAACTATTCACGGCGTTATTAATGCCATTTGTCTGGATGCCGATGCCGGCGCCGCCATTACCACCCATGCCACTGAGATTCGGCGGTGAGGGCGGTGTAATTGCAAGGCCTGCCGCAGGTGGGGTGACGGTAACGATATTGTTCACCGGATGGGTGATCGTAACGAAGTGGCCATCACGGGTATTATAACGGTCAAGAGGAGCTGGCAGTCGTTGCTCGTTGTAGCTTTGTGCACCCCAGCCACCCATTTTGCAGCGCTCGTCTTTATGTTTTTTCTTGGCTTTGTCGCTGGCTTTTTCGATAGCCCCTTCGCGTCCAACGCCAACGATGGTGCTGTATTGGCCCTTGGTGTCGTAAGGGGGTTGGTCATTGTTATCTGAAGACGTATTGGTTTGTAGCGAAGTGCCCGTGTCCCACATGCGCGGGTATGGCATGTGATTGCCGAAATATTCGCCGAACGTATAGCCCTCGGGCGCGCCATCCTTCATGGGGTCGTAGTCTGGGTCATCCATGTTGTGGTAGCGCATTTTCAGTTTATTGACCTGCGTATAAGGTCGGCGCAGGTCGCGGCACAATTTGTCGATGTTGTTTTTGCTCTCGCGAGTGAAGGGCGCTACAGGGTTGCAGGTGGCCTTATCGTTGTAGGCGTTATGGCCGCCTCGCCACCAGTAGCCCTTGTTGATCATGTTCAGGTCCTGGCCGTCATGATGGGTTGAGCACGGTGGATGCTGGATCTCGTCGTCAACCTTGCCTTCAAGCCCGAAGCATTTCCAGCAGGCGATCTTTTTGCCATGGAGGTTGGGAATGCAGCCGCAATTGCCGAAAGTGAAGCAACTGGCAAAGCAGGCCGCCATTTCAGGGTAGTTGGGCTCAACACAATAGGACGTGGCATAGGCTTTCCAGAGATTGCTGGAATAGGTTTTGTCGCCCTTATCCTCTTTGCATTGTGTGTTGTAAGTGATGCGCTTCAGGATACCTTCCTGAAAGGGCTTTTTACGGAAAGAGAGGACATCGACCTTGACCTCAAGATCTTCTTTTTTCTTGGCATCTTTTTCGTTTTTCGCTTCACGGACGCCCGCGCAATAGACCGCATTTTCGGTTTTCTTCATGTAGCGATCTGTCAGTGGCGAGTAGCGCTGACGCTCGTTAAACTGAAAGTCCCAGCGTGGCGTGAAGGGGTGGCTTGGGTCGAGGATTTCCTCGTACGGGATGGCCGCAATCTGGGATAGCCGCACCTCAGGGAATGGGCTTGGTGGTGCAATCGGGTTTTCAAGGATCAGGTCTTTGGGCAGGTGCGGCTCTGCCCATGCCTTTTTGTCTTTACGGTAGGTGGGGTCTTGCAGCAGCTTTTTCCAGGCTACTTCCAGATATTCGCTGGCTTTGTATTCGTTCTCGCTCTCGCTGAATGTCTTGAGCGGCTGGCAGTCAGTTGCGAGTGAAATAGGGTCAGACGAGATCTGCGGGTTATCAATCAACCGGCTACGGGACTTCTGGTATGGGTAGATAGCGGCCTGAAGGATATATTGGTTGGTGCAGTTATCCAGTTGTAGGCGCACCTGTTTTGCCTCTTCCTCGATACTGCTTGCTCCGTCAGGGAAGTTGATCTGCGGGACGCAGGCCGCCAGACGGGGGCTTTTGTCGGTGCTGTCTGCCGGGGCGGCATCGCTAATCATTCCAAAGACGCGGTCTGCGCCACCTGCCGTACCAATGCTGTAAGGGCCATTATAGGCTTTGGTGCGGTCGTCCTTGTCGCGCGCGTAGGCATAAAGGTAGGGGGAGTAGTCTTTGATGAAGGATTGTAGTGGCGTCCGCAGCATTGGCATTGGCTTTGAGGGGCAGGAGGGGCGGGTAGCCAGTGTTTGGCGGTCTTTGCCCAGCGCGTCGTCCTTCACGGTGATTTCGTCGCAGGTGACCACCGTGTTGTAGTAGCTCATGTCACAGTCGATATAGCCGTGCTGCTCGCCGCCGGGGGTGTTGCTCATCGGGGCGGGGGTGCCAGAGCTGTCTGTTTCTTTACAAATTTGCGCCTGTGCAGTGGTGGCAAAGATGAAGATTGCGACGGTACACAGAAGATATTTGGGTATTTGAATCACGAACTGCTCACACCCAGCCTATTGTTTTGTAATTGTCGTTTACATTACCATGGTGAGGTTTAAACTGCACGGGAAAAATAACATTTTAATCAAAAACGAGCTATGGATCCGCAATCCCGAGAAATCGCTGATAAGGTGCGCTCCGGCGAGTATTTTCAGCATGCCAGAAGCTGGTATCAGGCGATTTACATTGCGCCGATTGCGGAGCGTACGTTTTTTCTGATTGTTGCGGCCATTTCGATCGTGATTGGGGCGTTTGGCGTTGCTTCGGTATTTGGCTTCCTGCCATTAACGGATCATCCTCCTGTTTTATTGCGGACGAATGATGTGGATCGTACGGTTCCCGAGCTACATGCGCTCAAGCGTGCGGGGCAGACTCCTAACTCGGCATTGATCCATTTCTTTATCAGTAATTATGTCCAGATGCGGGAGGGGTATGATTACGGCAATTATGAAATGAACCGAGGTTTTGTCCGCAGCCATTCAGATGACCCCACGTTCCGTAATTATGATGCCATTTACAATCGCGATAGCAAACAAAGCCCCGCGGCGATTCTTGGAAAGCGGGGCGAACGGGTGGTAAGCATCCAGTCGATCTCCATCAATACGACGAGTGAGCCGAAGCTGGCAACGGTTCAGTTTATGACAGAGCTGGAAGGGACGGACAATCCATCCCGTACTTATTGGACGGCGGTCTTGCAATTTTATTACAGTGAACTACTAGTGACTAATAGTATCGACCCGGAGACGGGTGAACCCACTTTCACCACGCAAGACCCCCAATTTCAGGTAGTTGATTATGCGCTTACCCAATTCCCTGCTCATTAAGTCCGCGCTTGCTGTGATGGTGGTGGCCGCCTCTGTCGCACCGGCCAACGCGTTGCAGGAGCCACGTGCCATTGCAACCGACAGCCGTATTCGCACCGTGCGCTTCAGTGAGAATGAGGTGTATCAGTTCATTGGGCATTATGGCTTCCAGTCGGAGATTGAGTTCGCGACGGATGAGAAAATCCTCACCGTTTCCATTGGTGACTCATTGGCCTGGCTGGTAAACCCCTCGGGAAATCGTCTGTTCCTGAAGCCGATCGAGCAGAATGCAATGACCAACATGACGGTTATTACCGATAAGCATTCGTACATTTTTGAACTGCATGCAGAAGAGACAAAAAATATCCGCGACAAAGAGATGATTTTCTCGTTGCGGTTTATTTATCCGCAATCGGAAATCAGCAACAACTATCCGGCGAACCATCCATTCCAGTCAGAAGAATTTCCAGATATCAAACAGCACCCGGAGCGCTATAACTTCCATTACACGGTGCGGGGCTCTTCGACGATCGAGCCGATCCGTATTTTTGATGACGGTGAATTCACCTATTTCCAATTTCGGGATAAGAATGCCGAAATTCCTGCTTTTTTTCGGGTAAATTCGGGACTTAGCGAGGAGATGATTAACTTCCGCAAGCGTGGCGACTATATCATTGTCGAGCGGGTGGCCTCGCGCTTTACCTTGCGTCGTGGCGCGGATGTGCTCTGTGTTTATAACGAGAAAATGCCGCTTCCGCCGGCAATTGAGCCACAAAAAACACCTATTCAGCGTATTCGTGACTCTTCCATTTTATAACGTCGCTGAGTCGTGAGTCGATAGAGGATCCTATGTTTCAACAACGCCGTACGATCGAACAAGTCGAAGAGGGGCGCGAGCTTGCGCCAAAATTTGACGCTGATGGCCTGATCGCCTGTGTTACGACCGCCGCTGGTAGCGGAGAGGTGCTGATGCTGGGCTACATGAACGAAGAGGCCCTGATAAAGACCATTGAAACAGGCGAAGCGCATTACTACAGCCGCAGTCGCAAGGTGCTCTGGCATAAGGGCGCGACGAGCGGTCTGGTACAAAAAGTGCGCGAGATGCGTATCGACGACGATCAGGATGCCGTGTGGATTTCAGTCGAGATCCCTGGCGATGCCAGCTGCCATGTTGGCTATCGCAGTTGTTTCTATCGTGCGGTGCCGTTGGGGAAGGTGGCTGACGCTGAGTTGGAGTTCCGCGAAGACAGAAAAGTCTTTGACCCCAAGCAGGTCTATGGCGATGCGCCAAACCCAACCATTTTATAGGGCGCCTAAAATGATGCGGGGTATTGTTGCTGCCCTCTCGCTACTGATGCTTGGCAGTTGCGGGTCAGAGGGGATGGAGAATACACCGCTGTCCCGTTCGCAGGGGTGCCCACTCGGCTGGCTGGGGCATGATTTTAGCGATAGCTATATTCGGCATGTGGGGGCCGATCAGCAGGTGTGCGACTATCAGGGCGAGGTGACGGATGCGCAGTGTCGGCAGGCCGGGGCCTTGCTGACCGCTGGCTCCCATGGGCAATGGTGCCAGATGTTTATCAAAAACAACGGGCAATTGCTTTCCCTGAAACGCGTTTCCAAACCATAAAAAAAGAGCCGCTCGGCGAGAACGGCTCAGTGGGGATGGTGTGTTTCTGTAGCGGGGTTGTTTTTCTTTTTTGTCCCGTACTTTATTCTTACTTGCCGAGCACTTGCTGTGCTTTCTTTATGTTATGCATTAAGCAACGAAGCCTTGTTCTTTGGCGCGCTGGCTATTGAAAGCCATGATCGAGTGGATCGCGTCGCCATAGGTTGCGTTCTGTGGATGCTCGCCCGTATAGAGCGTGATGATTTCGTCGGCCTTCATTAAGTAGCGGCTCTTGAGGAATAGCATTTGCTCTTCCGCCATCATCCGAATTTCGTTGTCCACTTCCTGCGCTTGCTGTGTCATTGCTT
>JAUIBB010000111.1 GCA_030427685.1 Alphaproteobacteria bacterium | reverse complement strand
CACCCTCTCGGGCGGCATGCAGAACCGGCTGATGCTGGCGCGGACGCTTATCAATCCGGGCAACCTGATGATTCTGGATGAGCCGACCAACGATCTCGATATGGACACGCTCGATATGTTGCAGGATATCCTCGCCAACTATACGGGCACCCTGATTATCGTTAGCCACGATCGCGACTTTCTCGACCGCACGGTAACGGAAGTGCTGGCATTTGAAGGCGATGCAAAAATTGAGAGCTATATCGGCGGTTATAGTGACTACCTGCTCGCAAAAGAAGGTAAAGGAAGCGCCGCACAACCGAAACGCACCAAAGCGCCAGAAGCGCCTGTTATTAAGGCGGAGCCAGTGCCGGCGAAAGCGGGGTTGAGCTTCAAGGAGCAGCACGAGCTGAAAGCGCTGCCAGCGCGCATTGCTGCGCTTGAGGTGACGTTGGCTGAACTGCAGCAGGCGCTGGATGATCCGCAACTTTATGTGCGTGATCCGGAGCGTTTCGATAAAACCCTTCGCACATTGACCACCACCCAGCGCCAGCATGAAACCGCTATGGAGCGCTGGCTGCTGCTTGAAGAAAAAGCCACACAGTTGCCGACCTGAGCCCGCCTGTGCTAAAGGTGGAGGGCAACAAAGGGAACCTATGAGTAAGGCATTCACCAAAGAAGGCGATGGCGAAGACGACGATCCCGATATTGCGGATCCGCTCCCCGGCACGACCAAGAACTACATGACACCAACCGGGTTCGCTCAGGCACAGGCCGAGCTGCGCACGCTGCTATATACAGAACGGCCAAAGGTGGTGGAGGTGGTTTCCTGGGCCGCAGGCAACGGCGACCGCTCGGAGAATGGTGATTATATCTACGGTAAAAAACGGTTGCGCGAGATCGACCGGCGGGTGCGCTATCTCAGCAAACGGATCGAAAGTGCTGAGGTGGTTGACCCCGCGTTGCAGCAGCATCTGGAGCAGGTCTTCTTTGGGGCAACCGTCGCATATGCGCGCACGGATGGACGCGAGCAGCGTGTCACGCTGGTGGGGATTGATGAGGCCGATGCAAGCGCCGGAAAAATCAGCTGGCTATCGCCATTGGCACAGGCATTGCTCAAAGCAGCCGAGGGTGATGTGGTCACGTTACGCACGGAAAACAGCAGCGAGAAAATCGAAGTGCTGCGTGTCGAATACCTGCTCTAGCAGAGGCTTGTCAGAGCGAAAGGCGTTTAAAAATCGCGCCAGGAATCAGGCGAATAATGAGCATGATCCATTGCCAGAACCAGGGCGTGTAGAGGCTGTCGCGCCCCCGTGCAATGGCGCGGGTAATATCCGTGGCGACGCGCTCGGGCGAGGCCAGCAGCAACGATGGTAAGTCCAATCCTTGCGTCATTGGGGTGGCGACAAAGCCGGGTTTGATCGTCAGCACACGGACATTGGCGCTGTGCAGCCGTGCCCGCAACCCCTCGCAGAAAGTTGTGACCGCTGCTTTGGCGCTGCCATAGAGGTAATTCGACGGGCGGCCACGATCTGCCGCAACCGAGGCAATCACCGCAAGGGTGCCGTGCCGCTGTGCTTCCATCTGGTTTGCCAGCGGTGTGAGCAGCGCAATGGTGCTGAGACCATTGCTGAGGAAGCCATCCATGGCGGTTTGTGCGTCCTGCTCACAGGCAGACTGGTCGGGCAGGGTGCCGTGGGCTATCAGTGCAACATCAAGGCGTGGTAATTGGGCGCGGCAGGCATCGAGCATGGTGGTATGCTGCGCGTAATCATTCAGGTCGAGCAGGTGGCAATGCACCGTGGCCCCACGTGCGCGCAGATCGTCTGCCACGGCGTTGAGCTTTGTCTCATCCCGTGCAACGAGAAAAAACAAGGCACCCTGTGCTGCCCAGCGGCGTGCACAGGCAGTGGCGATGGCCGATGTCGCACCGACGATCAGGATCTGCTGTGGATGGTGACTCATACAATAACCCGTTGCCAGAAATGTGAACATAAAGCGGGATCACGCAGGCGCTCGACCTGCTCCCACTGCGGATAGGCTGCCCGAAAATCAGCGCCGGACATATGGGCATCCTTGGCAGGATATAGCCGCCCACCGGCTTCACGGACGATGGCATCCAGTACCGGAAACAATTCGCGCGTCAAGGCGTCATGCTGCGCGAAATCAAGCGCTAGCGACACGCCCGGCATAGGGAAAGAAAGCAGCCCCGGCGAAGCAATATCACCACAGCGCTTCAGCACCGCAAGGAACGAGCCGCGTCCGGATTGTGCGATGCGTTGCAGCAGCAATGCGATGGTCTTTTGTGCGGCCACATCGGGAATGACGCACTGGTATTGCTGAAATCCCCGTTGTCCATACACGCGGTTCCAGTGGCGGATGCGGTCGAGCGGGTAGAAGAAAGACGGATAGGTTACCTGCCGCTGCGCGTCATGGCGATGGGCGCGGTAATACGCTGCATTAAACAGGCGTAGTGAGTGACGGTTTATCAGCGAGACTGGCGGGGTAAAAGGCATCACCCGTCGGGTGTCATGGCAGGCCGATAATGCGCCGTCTTCCGTGTGCGCAGCGCTGAAAAAGACACCGCGTCCGGCATCTTTGCCAGTGGCAAGGCAGTCGATCCAGGCGACGGTATATTCACGTTGGGCATCCCATGTTGCCGATAGCGCAAAGAACGCATCAAGAGTGTCAAAGCGCGTCTGCTGTACCGTGAGCTGGCTGCTGCGGATCGGTAGTAATTGCAGTTCGGCAGTGGCAATTACTCCGGTGAGCCCCAGCCCACCAATGGTGGCAGCAAACAGTGCCGGCTCTTGCGTGGGAGTACAAAGAACCGGCGCTTCGCGATCCGAGCGCAGCAGCGTGCATTGGGTGACATAACGCCCGAACGTACCGCGCACATGATGGTTCTTGCCATGCACATCGTTGGCAATGGCACCGCCGAGCGTGGCGTATTGTGTGCCGGGGGTCACCGGCAGGAACCAGCCTTGCGGAATGGCTAAGGCAAGGATCTCTCCCAGAGTAACGCCTGCCTCGGCCATCACTCGTCCCTGCACCCAGTCTACGTGGATAAAGCGATTCAAGCTGCGCATGGCTAATGCGTGGCCACTGGCGGCCATGCAGCTATCGCCATAGCTGCGCCCATTGCCATAGGGCAGGGTCGTTCCGTATGTCTGTTGGAGCGCGGCGAGGGAATCTGGCAGCTGTGTTTGCCAAAAGCAGGGATGGGCTGCCAGCGTGTGGTACGGGTAGCGCCCCCATGAGGTCACCGGCTGCGCACTCACGAAGCCAACCAGAAAATAAGGCCGAAGAGGGCGCCGGTCATCAGGCTTGCCTTATCACGGATGGCAAAAATAATCGGATCGCTGTGCATGCGTCCGCGCTGTGCCAGTAACCAGACACGCGTTACCCAGAATAAAAGCAGTGGGCAGGCCAGCCAGATCAGCTTGGGGTAGTGATAGAGCATCCCGGTGGCCGGATCCTGAATATAGAGCGCCAACACCAGCACCGCGAGGTAGCCTGAGGCAGCCCCAAGCGAGGCAACCATTGGCAGGTCATCCGGGTAGTAGCCGCGACCCCGGGCTTTGACGCGTGGGCTGGCAAGCCGTGCTGCGTGCAGCTCGGTATAGCGCTTCACCAGCGCAAGGCTGAGGAAGATAAACATCGAGAAGGCCAGCAGCCAGAAGGTCAGCGTGGTGCCAAATACCAGCGTGCCGATGACAATCCGTAGCGTGTAGAGCAAGGTCAGCATAATCACATCAAGCGCCATGACACGCTTGAAGCGCAGCGAATAGGCGAGGGTCAGCAGGTAATAGGCCCCCAGCCCCAGCAGGAAGATCGGAGGCAATAGCACCAACGCTCCGACCACGGCTGTTAGCAGTAGTCCCAACATCGCCATAAAGGCATGCGGTAGGGAAACCAGCCCTGCCGCCAGCGGCCGTCGCCGCTTGTAGGGGTGGTGACGGTCATCCGTGAGGTCAATCATGTCGTTGAGCACATACACACTGGAGGCGCAGAACCCAAACAAGACAAACGCAACTGCCCCCTGAAGCAGTAGGTAGTTGCTGTATTGGTGGCCAGCCAGTAGCGGCACAAACAGCAGTAGGTTCTTCAGCCATTGATGGAAGCGTAAGGTGCGTGGCCAGACATGTGCAGGCCGCCCTATGCGCACTACGGAGGCTACATTCCCTTGTTTTCGTGCCAGCGCTTCGATGGCAGGAGAGACGTTGACCAGATGTGCCCGTCGCGCCACCGCCCATACAGGAAGATCAGCACGGGCATCGCCGACATAATCAAATCCACCCGTACCAAACCGTGCGACCAGCGCATCGCGCTTGGTGGTGCCGCGTAGGTTACGGTGGTTATCGCTGGCGATGACGTCATCAAACAGACCCAGATGGGCGGCGACCTGCTGTGCCAGTAACCGGTGCGTGCCGGTCGCCAGTATCAGTGTGCGCCCCTGCGCTTTTTCGTGCCGCAGCCAGCTGAGCAGTGAGTGGTGGTAAGGTAGCACCGTGACATCCACCCGCGCTTCGCGCGCGAGACGGTATTTCAGGTAGGCACGCCCACGTAGCAACCAGCGTGGTAGTGCCAGCAGCCGCCAGGGGCGTGCAGCAAGGCAGGCGGCGGTGCTTTCATACAGCAGGTCGCCGCGTAATAAAGTGCCATCCAAATCAACAACGAGGGGAGCGTCTTGCATGAGAGGTCATCAGGCGAGTGAACAGGGGGTGATTCTCGCAAGAACCAGAAGGTTTGCAAGTGTCTTGATGGGTTACGAGCGCTGTAGTGGCGCGGAAGCCTGTGCACGTGCGGCGATAATATCCTGTACATGCGATTGCGATGTGGTTGCTGGCAGCTTGCTTTGCTTTCCAGCGCTAACGATATTAGCGGCCATTGCGCCGACAAGGTCGTGGCTGGTGTCGCGTGGATGGGATTGTGCGTGCTGGGCACTCTTATCAACCATCGTGGCAATGAGGTTGGTAGAAACGCGGCTGGCCGCAAATTCGGGGTGCCATTGCACGGCGACCATTGGCCATCCGGCGAGGGGGCCTTGCGGGTCGGGCTCAATGGCCTCAGGCAGGCGGCGCAGTTGCCCCTGCGGGTTGACATAGCTGTCAGAAAAGGCGGTCACACGCAGCCCATAGCCAACGCGATCCGGGTCAATCGCCTGATGGTGGAAGCTGTTCTCGTTCACCCCCACGGTGCCCGGTAAGGGCGGATAGCTGGGGGTGTAGATGGTTGGGGTGGTACCTGCTATCGTGCCAAGCGCACTGTTTTTATCAATATCCACGGGAACAACCGGACAAAAGGGCGGCATCCCTTGTTTGTTCTGCTCGTGATGGTCGTCTCCCAGCAGGTCAGGGATATGCTGGAGGATGCCGCCACCACGCATTGCATTCAGGCGCTGCATCCCGGCGCATACGGCGAGGGTGGGCATGTGGCGTTCGCTGGCGAGGGTTAGCAGGGTGCGCTCATACGCTGCACGCGCGGCACTTTCCGGGTTATTGGCCTCATTGTTGGTTTTGGCATGCAGGGCATGGCG
>JAUIBB010000007.1 GCA_030427685.1 Alphaproteobacteria bacterium | reverse complement strand
CGCCTTTTCATCAAGTCCCAGTGCCATCAGGATGCCACGTGCCTTGGTAATGGTTTCTCGCCACTCTTCTTCGGGCGTTGAATCTGCGACAATCCCGCCGCCGACCTGAAACTCAAAGTGTTTCCCATCCAGTATCAGCGTGCGGATGACTACCGACAGGTCGCAGCTATCTTTATTGATCCAACCAATGGCTCCGCTATAAATGCCGCGCTCAAGAGGCTCAACCTGGGTACACCAATCCACGGCGGCAATTTTGGGTGCGCCCGTCATTGAACCCGGCGGGAAGCAGGCGCGAATAACGGCAAGATTATCGATATCAGGGCGCCGTGTCGCCTCGATACTGGAAATCAGGTGGTGAATCGTACTGTAAGAATAAAGCGCTGCATGTTCTTTCACCCGTACAGACTGAGGGGTGCTGACGCGTGCAAGGTCATTGCGCATCAGATCGACAATCATCAGGTTTTCAGCGCGATTTTTAGAGCTCTCACGTAGCGCTTCTTTAGCAATATGGTCTTGCTTTGGGGCCGCCTCCCGCCGCGCGGAGCCTTTGATGGGGCGTGCGGCAATAGTGCCATCTGGCGTGATCCGTAAAAAACATTCCGGGCTTGCGGAGAGGATGCTGGTGTTGCCGTGACGAATATAGGCGCTATATGCTGCCGGGCTGGCATCACAGAGTGCATGAAACAGGGAGAGGCTGTCAGGGGTGCTATTGCATTCACCAAAAAATTTTCGAGTGATGTTCGCCTGATAAAAATTCCCCGCATGGATTTGTTCGATGGTGGCGGTGATGATTTTTTCATACTCCGCGCGCGTCAGGTTTGAGGTGAGCGTTTGCAATTGAAGGGGAGGCTGGTCTTGGCTCTTTTGCTTGGCGGGTAGGGACAGGGCGGGAATGGTCTCTCGATGTGCATAGGTAATGCGTTGCTCGCGGTGGTAGAACCGAAACAGATGGGCGTAACGTACAAGGCGGGCATTGGGAAAATGGAGCCTCCCTGTTGCAGAGCGTGCATCGCGCTCCCGTAGCCCATATCCCAGATAGCCGACCCAGTCGGGTAAAATATCATTAGAGAAGGAGAGCTTCTGCTCAAGCGCATCCCAGTCTTCGCTTTCAATGGTACAAAGCGGGGTCACAAACAGGTAACTGTCTTCGCCGCTTTCTTGCTCGCACAGGCCGGAATGTAAAAGGGCAATATCCTCTCCATTAAAGCGGCTGGCGAAGTGGAGGGGAGGCTCCCAGTCCATTATCTGTCCGTTTAGCCAATTCATGAATTGTTTTTCCAATATTCTGTATTTTCAGAAATATAATCATTTTTTTGGCGTTGAAAAACAGAGCTTATCTGTCGGATGATTGGATGTTTGTGGTCAAATCGTGTGCCGCAAGGCTGTAGCCGTTCAACAGGCCAGATGCCAACCCGGCTATTGGTTAAAAACACGGCATCGGCCTGTTGTAGAATGGTCAGGTTTGCCCGCTGTTCTTGTACGGCTTCGCCACTATGCTCCATCACCTGGCGGCGGGTGATACCATCAAGGCAGCCAGTTGAGAGTGGCGGTGTGTAGCAGCGGCCTTTATGGATCCAAAACAGGTTGGCGCTTGTGGCGCTGGCCAGTTCGCCATCGCTGCTGAGCATCAGTGCCTCATCACAGCCACCTTCTTGGGCGTCGAGTAGAGCGAGGCTGTTTCCAATGCCTTGCGAAAGTTTGCAATTTACTGGCGCAGTCTGGGGTGATGGCCGCCGATAATGGCTTAGCAGAAGGCGGCAGGGGTGGGCGGAGGCGGCGCGCGCGGGAAGGTATTCAATTGCCCAAATACAATTGGGCGGCGTAAGTGGCAGATAGCCTTGGCTGTCGCTGGCACGGCTGATGGAAATCCTTAAAAATCCCTGACTGCTGCTATTTCGGCGCAGCATTTCTTTGGCCATGGCCTGCCAGTCGACGGTTGGCTCTTTAATGCGCAATGCCTGTAGCCCGGCCTGTAAGCGCCGGAGGTGTTGCTCCCACCAACAAGGCACTCCGCGTACAATTGCGATGGTTTCAAAAACCCCGTCACCAAAGCGTGCGCCACGCCCAGAAAGGGGAAGTAGTGCTTCGTGGGCAGGCAGAAAATGGCCGTTCAGGCAGGTAATGCTGGTGTCCATGACTTGCCATATAGCGTGATTTAGGCCATGACACTATCAAACTTATAGGATGATTATGGCTCATTACGCGCATGTGGTATCGGTTTCGCGCCTGCAATTTGAGATGCTGCTTGGCTTCTTGCCAGATGAGCGCCAGCAAAAACAACAGGTTGAAATCTCTTTCCGGCTCTATTTCCCGGGCGAGATCGACTGCAATCGTGATGATGAGGCTGATTTCTTTGATTATGGCATGTTGTCTGCTGCGATTCGTGACTATGCCCAACAGAGGCGCTTTAACCTGATTGAGTTTGCCGCGATGCAGCTATTTCAGCACTTGCGTAGCGTGGTGGATAGCAAGGGTGGCGAGGCTGTAAAGCTTTGGCTGCAGCTTAATAAAATTCAGGCGCCAGTGCCCGGGTTATTGGGAGGGGCATCCTTTGTACATTCAGATTTGCCGCCAGATGCCACCTTTATTCCGTCGCAATTGCTATGATTCTTATCGGACTTGGCAGCAATCTGGGGAACCGCGAAGAATATCTTGCGCAGGCACGTACTGCCTTGGTGATGCATGACATTGATGTCACGGCGGTATCCTCTATCCATGAAACTCCTGCCTTGCTGCCTCCCGGTGCTCCCGAAGATTGGAATGTGCCTTATCTTAATCAGGTAATTCAGGTTGAGACTCATCATGGGCCGGAAGATCTTCTTGCTTGTCTTAAGCTAATTGAGGCAGAGCTAGGCCGTGCGGCGCGAGGGCATTGGGCTCCGCGTGAAATCGACCTTGATTTGCTGGGCTATGACGACGTGATTCTGATTACCGATCACCTGGTATTGCCGCATCCGCAGCTTGATACGCGTGCATTTGTGCTGGCACCACTGATTGAAATTGCACCACAATGGCTGCACCCGGTGCTTGGGCAAACGGCAGAAGCATTGCTGGCGGAGCTTTCATGATGAAGCGTCCCGCGCTGGTAGGCATTGTTAATATGACGCCAGATTCTTTCTCGGGGGATGGCCAGTATGGGCAGGATGCGTTGGCGTACGCACGGTGCCTTGCCGACGCGGGAGCGGATATTCTGGATATTGGCGCAGAGTCAACACGTCCTGGTGCTCGGTCACTTTCGGCAGAAGAAGAGTGGGGGCGGCTTCAGCCATTCTTAATGGCGCTTTCAGAGCAGCCATGGCGGCAATCGCTTCGAGTGAGTCTGGATACGCGACACATCACCTCTGCCCGGCAGGCGCTGGAGTATGGGGTTGAAATCATCAACGATGTTTCTGGGCTAGTAAGCCACGACATGTGTGAGCTGCTGGGCGAGCATACAGGTGACATTATGGTGATGCATTCGCTTTCACTACCGGCAGATCCGACAATTGTCTGGCCCGATAATTGCGAACCTGTCGCTGAAATTCTGGCATGGAAGGAAGTTATTTTACGGCGCGCAGTGTCAGTGGGTATTATGCCAGAGCGTTTGATTTTTGATCCGGGCATTGGTTTCGGAAAAACACCAGGGCAGTCGCTTGCGCTAATGCTTGGTGCACAGTCGCTTGTTGCGTCGGGAGGGCGCTGGCTATTCGGGCATTCCCGTAAATCTTTTTTACAGCTGTTTTCGGATGCCCCGGCAGCAAAACGTGACGACCTGACATTAGCATTTTCGGCCATGTTGGCAGAGGCTGGTGTTCCTTATTTGCGCGTCCATCAGGTGGCAAGGCATCACACACTGTTCGAGCAGCTATGCCGTTAAGGGACCGTATTGATGCATTACTATTGGCACTTAACCACCCTTCATTGCCGGGAGTTGAGCTGTCTTTAGGGCGTATGCAAGCCTTGCTGACGGCGCTTGGAAATCCTGAGGAGAAGCTTCCGCCGGTTATTCACCTCGCTGGGACAAACGGTAAAGGGTCGACGCTGGCATTCCTGAAGGCAATCTATCAGGCAGCTGGCTATCGTGTGCATGCCTACACCTCGCCGCATTTAAGGCGCTTTAATGAGCGTATTGTGCTGGGAGGTGAGGAGATCAGCAACGCAGCCCTTTTGCCGCTGCTGGAGCGTGTATATGCGTGCATGCCGCAGACGCCGGCTACTTTTTTTGAAGCGACGACGGCAGCGGCGTTGCTTGGCTTTAGCGAGTCTGCTGCTGATGTGGTGTTGTTAGAGACCGGGCTTGGTGGGCGCTGCGACGCGACCAACGTCGTTGCAACGCCATTGATGACGCTTTTGACCCCAATCAGCTTTGATCACATGGATTTTCTGGGGGGTGATTTAGCCACGATCGCAGGCGAAAAGGCAGCGATTATGAAGCCCGGTGCAATATGTATCAGCGCGCGACAAGAGCCGGCGGCTCAACAGGTGATCTCCGCGGTTTCGCAGCGACTTTCGGTTCCGTTGCTGCTGCAAGGTGAGGCATGGTACTATCGTTCCGTAGGCGCAGACATCGAGGTGGTGCTGGGTGATCTTTGCTGGCGCTTGCCGTCGCCCTCGTTAGTGGGCGCACATCAGGCACAGAATGCCGCACTGGCAAGTGTCGCGGTGCGTAGCTGTCCGGCGCTACCTGTCCACGAGGATGCCTTGAAGGAGGGAGTCGCGCAGGCTTGTTGGCTGGGGCGTCTTCAGCAATTGCATAGGGGCGCGCTTGTTGATGCCTGGGGCGCGCGCGGTGCGGTGATCCTTGATGGTGCTCATAATGTCGCGGGAGCAGAGGCGCTGGCTACGTGGATGGCCGCGCAGGAAAAGCCCATTACGCTACTGTGTGGTATGATGGCGCGCAAAGATGCAGGGGCCTTTTTACAAGGGTTGGCGCCGCATGTTCGGCATCTTTTTACCGTTCCCATTGCTGGCGAGCCTTGTTATTCACCAGAAGCACTGGCCGATGCAGGCCGGGCGGCGGGTATGGCGCAAGTGACGGCATTGTCGGGATTGGAGTCAGCTATGGCGGTATTGGGGGCAGAGCCAGATGGCATACTTCTTATCGCGGGATCATTGTTTCTTGTGGGAGAAGTGTTACAAAACCATGGCTAATTGTTTATAGTTATCGAAAGGCTGTTAACAATATGGCGCAATGGGTTATGGTGGTGACATCTTAAGGATCAGGGCATGAGCGAGACAGAACATTCAGGGCTTCAGTCGATTTCAGTGCGCAGGGCGAAGTTGGCCGACGCAGGTGCTGCGCGCTATCGTGTCTATAGCAGCCCCTCTGAATTCGTTGTTGTGATTGCCGAGAGCGCGTTGATGGCCGTCCGGCTTTCAGAAATTGCTACGCCTTATAAAATTGTCCGGGATATGGGCGCAGATGGCGCAAGCATCGGCGCTGAGCAGATGGCTGCGCGTGAAGAAGTGCCAGAACAGGTGATGCTTTCGATGGAGCGCAAGGCAGAGGATGCTGCGCCCATAACCAGTGCATTGAATGCTCCGAAGCCGGAAAACCCACCGTTTACGCCCCTTCATCTTTCGGATTTGCAAAATAAAGGTGGTCGTTCAGAGCGGATTCTTTCACCGAGCATTGCCAGTGAAATTGATGATACCCCTCCGGCGCCGATGCCGCCCCCTCCTGCGGCTCCATTGCCCTCAGCTGCGCCAGCTGAGCCCGTTGCTGTAACGGAAGAAACGCCAACACAAGAGGTGCCAGCGGCTGAAGCCCCGGCTGCCGCAGAACCAGAGCTTTCACCTGCAGAAAAGGTGAATCAGATGGCGGATGCGCTATTGCCACCTACCGAGGGTGATGCGCCAGAGGAGAAAGAACTGTCGCCAGAAGAAGTGGAAAAGTTACTCAATGGCTAATTTCCGAGGAGTAGTGCTGCTTATGGCGCTCTGTTTGCTGGCGCTGCCAGCCATGGCGCGTGAACAATTGCGGATTGTGGGGTCTTCAACTGTTTTTCCTTTTGTTGCTGCGGCGGCAGAGCAATTCAGTCGCGGCGGAGCATTTCGCACCCCGATTGTCGAGGTCAACGGTACTGGCGGTGGTTTTAAGCTTTTTTGTGAGGGGATCGGCACGCGTTATCCTGATATTGCGAATGCGTCGCGCCCGATTAAGACCAGCGAAATAAATAACTGTGCTAAGCATGGCATCACGGATATTGACGCCTTCACCCTTGGTTATGATGGCATTGTCTTTGCCAATATTCAGGCTGGGCCTGCGTTTAAATTAAAAAAGCGCAGTATCTTTCTTGCGCTTGCGCGGGTCGTCCCTAAAGACGGGGTCTTGGTTCCTAATTTCTATAAACGCTGGAAAGAGGTTGATCCTGCATTGCCGGATGTGCCGATTGAGGTCTATGGCCCCCCACCAGCCGAGGGTACCCGTGATGCTTTGGTAGAGCTGGTGCTGGATGAAGCCTGCAAAGAAATGCCGGAATATGCGGCGGCGTATCCAGATAAGGCTGAACGCGCACAACATTGCGGGGCGCTGCGCGAAGATGGAGGCTATATTGACTTGCTGGGCGGAAATTTGATGGTGCAAAAGCTCATCAACAACAAGAATGCATTAGCAATCTTCAGCTATAGCTTCCTGGATCAGAATCGGGCATTGGTAAAGGCTAATCCGGTGGATGGTGTGCGCCCTACTTTCGCAAATATTGTCAGCCAGCGTTATGGCGTGGCGCGTAGCCTGTTCTTTTATATAAAACGTGCGCATTTGGCGCTGGTACCGGGGATGAGTGAGTTTGCACGCTTCCTGCTCTCAGATGCCGCCAGTGGCGAGGATGGCTTTCTGGTGCTGAAAGGCCTGATCGCCCTGCCTGAGCGTGAGCGGCTTGCCATGCAGAAAAAAGCGGATTCTCTTAATTAGCGATATTATTCAGTGTGTTGATTTTTTGCTATGTCATCAAAGCGTCATACTTTTTTGATATACTCTTATCTCACCCGGCTTGTGGGAGATCATGGTGAAGCAAAAGCATGAGGAGCGGATTCAGGTATTGAATATCCTTCCCGGCCTGCGTCAGGGCGGGGCAGAGGTTGTGATATCCAACATCATTCGGCATAGCGACCCCACTAAAATACAGCATCATATACTCCTTCTTGAAAAAGAGCATTCGTTTGACGGCGAGTTTGATGGCTTGCCGGTAACGATTCACCATCTTTCTAAAATGAATCTCAAAGAAAAAATTGCTCTGGCTAAACAAATTGATGTCGCACATACCGGGCATCGTAAGGCCACTTTGCTGACTACAGCCTTAGCCAAAACGATGGATACAAAGATTATTCTTGGAATACATTGTACTCGATCCAATAACTTGCTGGAGCAGGGGTTGGAAACCGCTCTTTACGCTAAGCTTGTAGAGCCTGCAGCATTACGAAGTGCAGATCACATCGTGTGCTGTACGGATAAAGTTCGGGATCAGGTATTGAGTCGTGGTTGGGATGGCCATAAAGTTCAGGTCATCACCAATGGTATTAATCCAGAGCATTTTACGCGTTCAAAAGAGGCTGCTATTGCGCTAAAAAAAGAGGTGAATATACCTGCCGATGCAGTGGTTGTTGGTATTTCAGCGCGCTATGCACCAATGAAAGATATTCCAAATTTTATTAAGGCGGCACGCTTGGTAAAAGAAACCTATCCGGATAAGCCGCTTTGTTTTCTGTTTTGTGGCCGACGCATGAATGCTGCCAATAAGGAGTTGGTTGCTCAACTCAAAGAGGCCGGAATCTATGCGCAAGCGCGCCTACTTGGGGTGCGTACAGATATGAAAAATGTCTATTCTGCTACGGATATTCAGGTGCTCAGCTCTTCTAAGTTTGAGGCCCTTAGCATGGCGTTGTTAGAAAGCAGTGCGGCGGGCTGTTTATGTGTTTCGACGGATGTGGGTGACCATAAATCCTTAATGGATAAAACGGGGGGCATCTGTGTTCCGATAAAAAATCCAGCGGCATTAGCCGAAGGTATCGGTGCGTGCCTTGAATTGACGCAGGACCAACGGAAACAAAAATCTGCTCATGCCAGAGCGGCGATTGTTGAGCATTACCACGTTAAAAACATGGCCAATCGCTATAATGACCTTTTCACAGAGGTTGGGCTTGAAAGGCGGCAGCTGCGACAGGGGCTTCCAAAAGCGGAAAAAGCCCTGCCTACACACTAAACGTCGAGCGCTTCGCGGAGCTGGTCGCCGTAGAGCTCGGTCTGTTCGCGGATGAACTTGAAGCGCAGTTCTGGCTTTTTGCCCATTAGCTGATGGACGCGCTCAGCGGTTTCATCGGTATCTTCTGACGCGATTTCAACCTTCAGCAAGGTGCGTTTTTTAGGATCCATCGTGGTTTCTTTGAGCTGTGGCGCGGTCATCTCGCCCAGCCCTTTGAAACGGCCAATTTCGATTTTGCTTTTATGCTTACCGGAGAGCTGCTCGACCAGCTTGACCTTTTCTTTATCGTCATGCGGGTAATAGGTTTTGCCGCCTGCGGTGATACGGTAAAGTGGTGGCTGGGCAAGGTAAAGATGTCCATGCTCGATCAGCTTCGGCATTTCCTGATAGAAGAAGGTCATCAGCAGTGAGGCAATATGGGCGCCATCAACGTCTGCATCGGTCATGATGATGACTTTTTCATAGCGCAGGGCGTTGATATCAAATTGACTGCCAATGCTTACGCCGAGTGCTTGCATCAGGTCTGAGATCTCCTGATTCGCACGAATTTTTTCAGCCGTGGCGCTGGCGACGTTCAGGATCTTTCCGCGCAGGGGAAGTACGGCCTGTGTCTCGCGCTCGCGCGCTTGTTTGGCGGATCCACCAGCGGAATCACCCTCTACCAGAAACAGCTCGGTGCCTTGTGGAATGCTACGCGTGCAGTCGGCCAGTTTGCCGGGGAGGCGCAGGCGTGAAGTGACATTCTGGCGTTTGACGCTTTTCTCTTGCTTGCGACGCAGGCGCTCTTCCGCTTTGTAAATAATATGGTCAAGCAGTGCATTGCCCTGCGACATATCGCCAGAGAGAAAATGATCGAACGGATCACGAATGGCGTTTTCGACTAAACGTACCGCGTCGCTTGAAACCAGCTTGTCTTTGGTTTGGCCCTGAAACTGGGGGTCTTTAATAAACAGGGACATAATGACAATTGCGCCGGCCATGATGTCGTCTGCCATGATGGTGGAGGCGCGCTTGTTTTTAGTCATATCCCCAAAGGTGCGCAAGCCCTTGGTGAGCGCTGCGCGCAAGCCTTGTTCGTGCGTGCCACCTTCAGGCGTTGGAATGGTGTTACAGAACAGGGAATTTTGTCCTTCATCCTCCTCGCGCAGCCATGCAATGGCCCATTCAACGCGGCCTTTGCCATCGGCAAGGTCGGCATCTCCAAAGAATGCATTGGTGACGAGGGGTTTGCCTTCGAGTTCCTGGGTCAGGAAGTCTTGCAAGCCATTGGGGAAGTGAATGGTCTCGCTTGTTGGAACACGGCTGTTTTCTCCCACCAGTGCAGGGTCGCAGCTCCAACGAATTTCGACGCCACGGAACAGGTAGGCCTTCGAGCGAATCAGGCGATAGACTTTTTCGGGGCGAAACTTTGCTTTGGCACCAAAGATTTCAGGATCTGGATGGAAGGTAATGCTGGTACCCCGGCGGTTTTTGATGCTGCCGGTGTTCTTCAGCTTCGCCAACGGTGTGCCGCGGCTATAAGACTGTACATATAATTTTTGTTCACGGGCGACTTCTACTTCGAGATGGTCGGACAGCGCATTGACCACCGAAATACCCACGCCGTGCAGGCCGCCAGCCGTATGGTAGACTTTATCGTTGAATTTCCCCCCCGCGTGCAGTGTGGTGAGAATCACCTCCAGCGCTGATGTTTTTGGGAATTTGGGGTGCGGGTCAATCGGTATGCCGCGGCCATTGTCGCGGATAGTGACAAGGTTATCCTGATTTAGCTCAACCTCGATAAAGCTGGCATGTCCCGCCACGGCTTCATCCATCGCGTTATCGAAGACCTCGTTGATGAGGTGATGCATCGCGTTTTCGTCGTTACCGCCGATATACATGCCGGGACGACGGCGAACGGGTTCGAGCCCTTCGAGAACTTCGATATGCTCGGCGGAATAATTTGACTGAACAGGTTTCGCTTTTGCGGCTTTAAAGAGATCTGACATAGGCAGACGGTTATAGCGGCAATCGCGCCAGACGCAAGGGTTTCTGCGCGCTTATGCGCATTATCCCCGATGCATCGCCATCCCGTGGGTTTGTGCTGGCATGCTCACCCGGTCGGTAAATTTCGCCGGAGGGAGGATATGCTGGCCAAATGGTACGATCACTTCCTTCCCATGATGCTGGATCTGGAGGAAAAATTTTGTGTTTCCGGCAACTTCAGGGGTGATGTGAAACTGCAGTTTACCGTTGCCGCGTGCATTGGGGCTGTCGGGCTCATCGCCCATTGGGTGGCAGTGGATAAGATGTTTTCCATCTTGGCTGAAGCCTACCAGATGGGCGTAAGCGCCCATTACTGGCTCTAGATCTGTCAGGATGTTTCCCTGGCGATCTGACGCATCAATGGATAAAATGCTCTCGCTGCCGACACGTAACGGTGTGGCGCTTAGGTTTATCTGGACATCCTGGGCCGCAGCATGGCGCAAGGGAAGGATTGTTGGGGGCAGGCTTGTACTGTAGTTGGTGGGCAGCGCGTTGCGTAGGTGGATTTGCTCTTTAGTCTCTGCGCGCATGAGATCATGCCATGCGGTGTAGGGCTGCGCTAGTTTAGGGGTGAAACTGCAGGTGAACATCTGTTGCGCGGCATCGTATTGTGGGTGCAGGTGGTGGTAATCCGACAGGGAGGCATCCACGACCATGGTGTGTAACTTTTTGGTATGGAGCGTTGCCAGTGCATCGGGTGTTAAGGCCTTGCCGCTTTTGGTGTCGATGAGCTGAAAGCGAAGCTCGCAAGGCTCTCCCGCGACGATGGGATCCATGGGGGCCATTTGCATGCGCACGCCAGCCATTTCACTGCCTTCTAGCTCTGCGGCGGATTGTTTGCTCATCAACCAGCCGCGCAGCCCTAACGGTAGAATTGCACTGCCGCAGGTAAATAGGTGGGGTAAAATGCCCGAGAACCCAGCCCCTGCTGCGACCACATTGGTGCCAGCAAGGCCAAGGCTGCGATAAAGGCCGCCAAATGCATGGCTGGCCATGGCGATGCCCCCCAGTGATGCAAGGAATGTGAGGCCCACTGTCAGGCTGCTGAGGATGCTGGGAAGCGCGATCAGCAGAGAAGTTGCCAACGATGCATAGCGAATAACCTTTCCCCAGGGAATATGTCCGGGGCGGTCATAATGATTCTCGATATAGCGTCCCAGTAGCAGGCCGCCAATACCAATCACACCGGCAGAAATAGCGCCGGTAAGCCCCCCGGCATGGAGGCTGGGGCCAATCAGCGGAATGCTTTGAATGGCAGAGTCTGCGGCGGCGGCCATTCCAGAAAACCCACTACCGCAACTGCCGAGCAGCCGCTGGGTTGTATCCATGTTGCCGATACCCAGCATCGGCAACACATACGGTGCTGCAATAACGCTTCCTAGTCCTAGGGCGCCCCATTGCAGCGCTTTCCCGAGGTTGCTTTTGCTATGTTCATGCTGATGCGGCATTACGGGGTTCTTCCCTGCTGTTTCCCTGCCTCGATATCTTTCGAGAAACGGCTTTCGATACTGCCCAGTGGAGCGTCATCGATCACTTCTCCCTGCGGGTTGATCAGCAAGGTACCACTGCCATGCAGGGTGTAGTCGTCATCGGGGGAAATGATGTTATAGCGGCGCTGTACAGGGGCTATTTTCCGATTATACAGTGCGGTCAGTGAGTCTTTTACGGCGACGCTGTGGTCGTGGCTTTGAAACAGCGATACATAATCGCTTTTGCCGTTGCTGCTGGGGTAAAACACAAAAGCATTTTTGCCAATTTCCAGCCCATAGCTGCTTACACTATGTTCGAGGCTGGTCAGCGGATCCTGTTCGCCATTTGCCAACGTATGTCGTTCGATGTCGCTGGCAGGGGTCAGCGAGATGATAATGTGCTTCATGTTCGGGTATTTTTTGGAGAGTTCCGTTAGCTCAAAGGCGGTGCCGGGGCAGGTAGTGCCACATCCGGCATACATGAAGGAGAGGGTTGAATAGCCATCGCCCAGATGTGAGGCGAAAGAGCGAATGTTGACCTCTTCGCCGCGATTATCCAGCAGATGGATTCCCTCTTTCTGGAATGCTTCCAGACCCTCATGCTTCGTGCCACAGCCGCTGTTGAGGCTGGCCATGAGCATGGCTCCGGTAATGATTTTTTTGGGACTGATCGACATGGTTTTTCCACTGAAATGCTATGGAAATCCTAGTGGATCCGCTTCGTCAAAAGTATGACATTTTGATGACAATCTAGGCGGCTTCGGCGCCAGATTCTGGGAGTAAACCTCGAATTTCCTCTGCAATCGCAAGCGCCAGCTCAAGCCGTTTTTCATCGGCATTGCTGTCGGCCGCGAGGAAGAGGGTCTGATCCGCACGAAGCTTGATGCGCCCTTGATTGCGGGCGATGTGGTCGAGCAGGGCGGGAGGATTCTCGAATTTATTGTTGCGGAAGCCAAGGACAGCACCTTTTGGGCCAATGTCGAGCCGGGCGATTCCTGCTTGTTTGCAGAGCAGCTTAATCGAGAGAGTGGCAATGAAATGCTCAACCTCAATCGGAGCGGTGCCGAAACGATCGACTAACTCGGCGGCGAAGCCTTCAAGATCTGCCTGCGAGCTAAACGCGGCAGCGCGGCGATACAGGCTGAGGCGTAGAGAGAGATCCTCTACGTAAGACTCTGGAATAAGCACCGACATGCCCAGGTTGATTTGAGGGCTCCAGCTATCGGGGGTTTCTGTGTCGCTTCCCGGGCTGCGGCGACGCTTCATGTCGGCAATCGCTTCTTCGAGCATGGCCTGATAGAGCTCGATCCCAACCTCTTTGACGTGGCCGGATTGCTCTTCGCCCAGCAGGTTGCCGAATCCGCGGATATCCATATCGTAGCTGGCGAGTTGGAAGCCCGCACCGAGGGAGTCGAGCTGCTGCATTACTTCAAGCCGCTTCTGGGCGTCGGCGGTTGGCATGCGTCCGTGTGGCAGGGTAAGGTAAGCGTAAGCACGCTGTTTTGAACGGCCAACGCGGCCACGGAGTTGATAAAGCTGCGAAAGCCCAAACATATCGGCGCGGTCAATAATCATGGTGTTTGCGGTGGGAATGTCGATCCCGGACTCGATGATGGTGGTCGAGAGCAAGAGGTCGTATTTGCCATCGTAGAATTCGTTCATGATACGATCGAGGGCAACGGCACCCATTTGTCCGTGGGCGGCAGCGATTTTGATTTCTGGCACCAGCTCGCGCAGTTTTGCTTCAAGCTCTGCCATGTATTTGACGCGTGGGGTGACATAGAACACTTTGCCGCCGCGATGGTATTCGCGCAAAATTGCCTCACGCAGTACCACAGGGTCATAAGGCATGACATAGGTGCGCACGGCAAGCCGATCGACAGGAGGGGTCGTGATGAGGGATAGCTCGCGTACGCCAGAGAGCGATAATTGCAACGTGCGTGGGATAGGAGTGGCCGAGAGGGTCAGTACGTGGATATTGCTTTTGAGGGCTTTCAGCTTCTCTTTCTGGGCGACGCCAAAATGCTGTTCTTCATCGACCACCAATAATCCAAGATTTTTGAATTCTACTGCCGATCCCAGCACGGCGTGGGTGCCAATGGTAATATCGACTTTTCCTTCTGAAATGGCGGTTTTGGTCTCAGCCATTTGTTTGCTGCTGACCAATCGCGAAAGCATCCGGACAGTAAAAGGAAGGTCTCTAAACCGCTCGGAAAATGTATGGAAATGCTGGCGTGCGAGCAAGGTAGTGGGGGCAATGACCGCCACCTGCATGCCTTGACTGGCAGCGCTGAAGGCTGCACGCAGCGCGACCTCGGTTTTGCCGAAGCCAACATCGCCGCAGATCAGGCGATCCATGGCGTGACCGGCGGCCAAATCGGCGCGTACATCGTCGATGGCCTGCAATTGGTCGTCTGTTTCGGTGTAGGGGAAGCGGGCGGCGAACTCATCGTAGATGCCAGCTTCAGGGGCAATGACAGGAGCAGGGGTGGCGGCGCGGGCTGCGGCAACCTTAATCAGCGCCTCTGCCGCCATTTTAAGGCGCTTTTTGAGGGCAGATTTACGCTTTTGCCAGGCGACGCCCCCTAGTTTGTCGAGCCCGACTTCACCCTCTGCGGTGCCATAGCGGCTGACGAGGTCGATATTTTCAACCGGCAGGAACAATTTGTCGCCGCCATCGTAGATAAGCTTCAGGCAATCATGGCGTGTATTATTGACCTCAACGGTGGTCAGCCCATCAAAGCGGCCGATGCCATGCTCGCGATGCACGATCAGCTCGCCCTCTGTAAAGGCAGCGGCTTCGGCCATGAATGCTTCTGATTTGCGTTTGCGCTTTTGAGTGCGGATGATGCGCTCGCCAAATAAATCCTGTTCGGTGAGAAGAATAAATGCGGGGGTGGTGAAGCCGCTTTCAATTGGCAGGACGGTTAGGTGTGCACCTTTTCCTGACAGGGAAGTGAACCGCTCATAGAGGGTTAAGTCGCCCTCCATCCCCAGCATTTTGTGGATACGATCGGCACTGCCGAGCGAGTTTGCTGCGAGGATAACGGGTAAGCTTGCCTGATTCAGATAATTCAGGATGACATCACGCAGGTGTTGCCCTTCTTCGTGCCGTCGATTGAAAAGCTGAGGGCTGGTACGAATGCTGAGCGCATCTCCCTCAGTGCTGGCATAGGGGCTTAGGGTCAGCAGCGCATGGTTGCGCCAGATACGGTTGAAGCGATCCTGAGTTAGAAAAAGCTGTTCTGGGGGCACAGGGTTATAGGCGGCACTATCCTTACGCAAATGGTGGCGTCGTGCGTCGTAATAATCGGCCACGGCCTCGTCACGCTCGACCTGCAGGGCTGGGGTGCGATAGTCATTGGTGATAATGGCTCCCGGCGTGTAGTCTGCAAGGGTATCCAACTGCTCGTAAAACAGTGGGAGCCAATGCTCCATTCCCGCATAGCTACGGGCCTGCGAAATGCTTTCATACAGTGGGTCGTCGCGGGTGACAGCGCCAAACAGCTCTAAATAGCGGGTGCGGAAGCGAGCGATGGTTTCAGTAGCACTTCGTTTACCGGGCGCAGCTCGAACTGCTCAACTGGCGCGTCGCTTAGCTGGGTGAGTGGATCAAACCGGCGCAAGGATTCGATTTCGTCGCCGAACAGGTCGATACGTACGGCATAATCTTCCCCCGGGGCGAATAAGTCGATGAGGGAGCCGCGTGCGGCGTATTCCCCAGCTTCCATTACCTTTCCGACGCGGCTGTATCCATTGCCCGTGAGGAAGGCCAGAAGCTTATCACGATCAAGGCGCTTACCCTTGGCGATTTGAAAATGTGCCTGCGCGAACAGGCTGCGTGGCGGTAGTTTTTGTGTGGCAGCGTTGACGGTTGTCAAAAGAATGTAGGGCGCACGCCCTGTCTGGCTGGCTAATTGGGCAAGGGTGGTGATGCGCGCCGCTGTGATTGCCGGGCTTGGGCTGATGCGGTCATAGGGCAGTGTATCCCATGCCGGTAAGGTCAGGATTGTACGCTCGGGCGTCAGGAAGCGGCAGAGTGCAGCGATTGCCTCCATGTCTTTGTCTTGCGGTACAATATGAACCACGGGCTTGTCGGTGCTTTGCGTGAGGGCACAGAGAAGATAGGCCTGTGCCGCAACCGGGATATCGCCCAGCGTGATTTGAGTGCCCTCTATCAGGCGATGGATAACTGTATCGGGAAGCTGCATGAATCAGCCGATTTTTTGTGCGCGTAGGGCGGAGAGTAATGAATCAAAGCGTGGATTGGGGCAGGGCTTTTTTTCGGTCAGCCATTGCCAGATATCGGCATCATCCTCTTCCAGAAGCGCTTCAAAACAGGCGAGGGCGTCATCGTCCAGCGCCGCCAACGAGCGACGGCAATAGGTGCCAAGCACGATGTCGGTCTCCTTACAACCGCGATGTTCGCTGCGGTATGTCAGTCGTTTACGCCACAGCTCGCGTTCGTGGGAAGAAAGTGTCGGTATTGGTTTCAGCATCTGCTTGACTCATTGGGTGGGGGCGTAACATAGTGTAACGGTACGAATTCGCAAGCATGGAGCCGCAGGTGAGCGCTACCCAACCCACATTGGTCTCACAGCAGGAAGGCGTCGCCCGGCGCGATGACGGAATCCTGATTGTGCTTCAGAATAATGGTGAACAATCGCTTGCGATCCAACGCACCAATTCTGTCGTAGAGCAACTGCTTGGCTATGATTCAGGTGAGCTTGCGGGCCGCAAGCTGGAAGCCGTGCTGGGGCCAAGTACGGCGATGACACTGGCAGAAGATGTCGAGTATTCCGATGATGCTCCTGATTTGGGCGATGTGCTTTCGCGGCAGCGTGAAATCCGCCTTCGACACCGGCTTGGCGCTGAAATCACGGTTGTATGTAAGGTCACACGATTGATGTCGGAAGGGATGCATGCCTGCTTTCAGTTGGTGATCCCCAATGAGCACGAGACGCTTGCGCACCGGAGGCTGCACGATTTTATCGCGCTGAATCTGCAGGGCAGGCAGCAGCTCGATCCAGTGACCAATTTGCCCGATCGGGATACGGCCAAGCATTTTCTGCCCCTGCTGAAAAACTACTTGAGCGAAAGCGATGTTGAGTCGGGCTTTGCGGTGCTTCGTATTGATCGTCATGCAAAAAGTCTGGCACGCTATGGTGCCGCCGATTGTACGAGGCTACTTCAACATGCTGCTAACTGCTGTGTCAGCACATTTCGTCGTGAAGACCTTGTTTTTGCACTCTCAGACCACACGTTAGCATTGGTCTTGACGGACATTAGCCGTGAGTCGGCCCGACTGGTGTTTAACCGCCTGCGGGGAAATATCCGTGCCCATCAAATCGATTTTGGCGGTAAGCCGGACTTCTCGGTAACGGTTACAATCTGCTTTGATATGCTTAATGCTGAAAGCAGTGAAGATTTGCTGGAGCGCTGCGAACAAGCCGTTGCCGAATTCGATATAGAAGAGCGCAATGGCCTGATTGAATTGGGACATTAATCTATGCGCGCCACAGCGCTTTTCCCCTGGTTTTCACCGGTATCCTCATTAAAATTTATTGGGCCGGCGGTGACATCTGCATTCGCACGCTTGCTCCGTCCCACACGGATGGTAGAGGAAGTAAGCCAGCGTGAGCCTGTATTGCGTGACCTGCTTTTTCATTTGCCCGGCAGTATGGTCGATCGTCGGCATCTGATGCCTGTCGCTACGTTGGCTGTCGGGGAAGTTGCGACCGTGCAGGTGGAGATTTATGAGCATCAGCCTCCACCACGCCACCGTGGCCGAATTCCGTATCGGGTGGTGGCTGGTGATGATAGCGGCACATTGATACTCCAGTTTTTTCAAGTAAAAGGTGACTATCTTGCCCGGCAGCTACCCGTGGGGAGCCAACGTATCATCAGCGGCACGATGGAGCGCTATAATGGGACGCCCATCCTTACCCATCCGGATGTGATGGTGGATCCCTCAAAGGCAGCGGATATCTTGCGTTTAACGCCGCAGTATCCGCTGACGGCGGGGCTTTCGCAGCGCGTATTATCCAAAGCAATCAAGCAGGCGCTGACACGTGTTAAGCCTTTGGATGAATGGCTGGATTCGGCCTTTATGGCGCAGCAGGGATATCAGGGGATGGTGGAAAGCCTGCATGGGGTGCATCTGCCAACCGACGAAGCAGCGATTGACCCGAAACAACCTATTCGCTGCCGACTTGCGTATGACGAGCTATTGGCAAATCAACTGGCGCTCGCGTTGGCACGACGCATGGTGCAGAGGCAGCAATCGTATGCCATTCGGCATGAAGATGCGCCAGAGCAGCGCTGGCGGACTACTTTGCCCTTTAAGCTGACACAAGGGCAGGAAGCTGTTCTGGCGGATATACGTGCGGATATGGAAACTGGCGCACGGATGGCGCGATTGCTACAGGGGGATGTGGGGAGTGGTAAAACCATCCTTGCCTTTGCTGCGATGGCGCAGGTGGCGAATAATGGCCTGCAATCGGCATTAATGGTACCCACGGATTTATTGGCGCGGCAGCATCTTGAGAGCCTCAGCCCATTGGCAGAAGCGGCAGGGCTTCGGATCACCTTGCTTTCTGGCAAAATGCGTAAGGCAGCACAAGCGACGGTACGCGCGCAAATTGCTGCGGGGGAAGTGGATATTGTGATTGGCACCCATGCCCTGTTTCAGGAGCTGGTAGCATTCCATGCGTTGGCGCTGATTGTGGTGGATGAGCAGCATCGCTTTGGGGTTGGTCAACGCATGAAGTTGGCTGGCAAAGGTAAAGCGCCGCATCTTCTGCAAATGAGTGCCACACCCATCCCACGAAGCCTGACCATGACCCTTTATGGCGATATGGAAGTCTCAAGCCTTACCGAGCGTCCACCGGGGCGCAAAGAGATAGATACCCGCGCTATGCCCATTGGAAGGGCCGATGAAGTCATGAAGAGTCTGTCGCGGGTGATTCGTGCTGGTGAGAAAGCCTATTGGGTCTGCCCACTTATCGATGCGCCAACCGAAGAAGAACGTGCTGCGGGTGCGCTGGATCTTGCCGCAACGGAAGAGCGGTTTGCAACGCTCAATGCTTGCTATCCGGGATTGGTTGGTCTTGTGCACGGGCAAATGAAACTGCCCGAGCGTGAAAAAGTTATGCAGCAGTTTGCGCATGGAGAATTGCAGATTCTGGTTGCAACGACAGTGATTGAGGTGGGGGTTAATGTTCCCAGCGCTACGGTCATGGTCATTGAACAGGCGGAGCGTTTTGGGCTGGCACAGCTTCATCAGCTTCGGGGGAGAGTAGGGCGTAGCGATGCCGCGTCTCACTGTATTTTGCTGTATGATGAGCCCTTGTCTGAGCTTGCACGCGCGCGTTTAAATATTCTTCGTCAGACCAACGACGGATTTGCCATCGCTGAAGAGGATCTAAGGCTTCGCGGCGCAGGGGATATGCTCGGGACGCGCCAAACGGGAATGCCAGATTTTGTGCTCGCCAATCTAGAGCATCACCTGCCGTTACTTAGAATTGCTCATGATGATGCGAGGCTTGTTTTATCGCGCGATCCGGATCTGTTGTCGCCACGGGGGCGGGCGCTTCGCCTGTTATTGCAGCTTTATGAATATGATGCAGCAATTGCGCAGCTTAAAACCGTCTGATTAGGCCGGTAGAAGGTCGAGCAGAATGGCTGCAGCTTTATCGCTTGGTGAGGTATTATCTGCCGCCCCAAGCAGGTTGGCAATACGGCTTAGTTCCTGCTGTTGTTCTTGGCGCTTTGCTGGGTCGGTCAGCAAAGGAGCCAGGGCATTGCTGAGTTTTTCTGGGGTGCAATCCTGCTGTAGAAATTCAGGAACAATCATTTTCCCGGCAAGGATATTAGCAAGGCTGACATAAGGAATACGGATCATGCGTCGTAGTAGATAGGCGCTGATGGGGTTCGCTCGATAAGCAATAATGCCAGCCAATCCCGCTAAGGCACATTCAAGGCCGATTGTTCCAGACTTTGATAATGCAGCGGTTGAGGCTGCAAACAGGCCTTTTTTATCGCTATTGTTTGGGAGTAGCGTGTGGGGAATACTCCATCCTGCAAGGTTTTTTTCTAATATGGGCAAAATGGAGGCAGGCACTTGAATAGCCACGGCCAGTGAAGGAATGCTGGCATGCATTTGCTCGATGGCTTTCTTGAAAATTGGCCAGAGACGCTTGATTTCGCCTTGGCGGCTGCCGGGGAAAACTGCCAAAAGCGGTGCGTTTTCAGGAATCGTATGCCGTGCCCGGAAGGCGGGGCCATCTCCTTGCGATGATTTCCACCACCATGCAATTTCGTGCCCAATATAGCTGGAAGCGAGCCCTTCTGCTTCAAAATAGGGCGGCTCAAACGGTAGTAGGCAGAGCAAGTGGTCGTAGCGCTCTGCCACGACTTTCGCCCGTTGCGGACGATACGCCCAAACACTGGGAGCAACATAATGCACCAGCTTGGGACGAATTTTTCCATGTGCGTACGCGCAACGCAAAGCCGGGAGAGTCGATGGTAATAATCATATCCGGTTTTTCGTGCTCTAAAAAAGCGACGGTTTCGCGAATGCGGCGGCTGAGCTTACGAATATGCGGCAGAATTTCTGCTAACCCCATTAACGCAATGTCACGAAGGGGAAAGAGGCTGTTGAGCCCCTGATCTGCCATCATCGTTCCTCCGACGCCAAGGAAGACCGTATCAGGGCGGCGCTTTTTGATGGCCTCCATCAGCCAGCCGCCGAGTTGGTCGCCGGAAACCTCTCCAGCGATCAGGGCAATTTTAAGTGGAGGGCGTTCCATGCCGTTTAATCAACAATGCTAAAGCCGACGATAAAGACCCCGAGGGCATCGGCGCGGCGGGCAACCTCTCGACGAGAGACAATCAGTGAGGCGCCTGCTTCAACTGCAATTCCTGCAAAGCCGCATTCTGCAATGCGTTCCACGGTCGCTACGCCGATGGTAGGTAAATCAACCCGCTTTTCCTGCTGGGGCTTTTTGGCTTTAATCAGTACGCCGCCATTTTGCTCTAGCTTAAGGGGAGAGCAGCGTGTGATAAGTTGGTCGGTTCCTTCGATCGCCTCGATACCAAGCACCTGACCATTTTGAACGATTACCGCTTGCCCAATATCCAGTGCACCGATGGCCCGTGCGATATGGGCGCCAGTTTCAATATCCGCCTGCGCGCGTTTGTCGGGGTAAATGCTGCCAATCATGCCTTCCGGGGCGATCAGGTCGTTGACAATGTCGTCTGCGCCGCTGACGGTGAAGCCTTCTTCTTCCAGGAATTCGACAATGCCGCTGAGCAGCTCATTATCACCGCTAATAAGCTGTGAACCAATCCGCGCAAGCAGCTTGGTGCCTTTCAGATCCGGGCGTAAGGAAGATAGTTTCGGACGGGTAACTTTGCCAGCCATCACCAACTCGCTAACGCCTTTACTGCGCAGAAGCTCGAGGGCTTTGCCAATTGCGCCGAGACGGATACTTGCTTGGGCATCTCCTGCCATTGCAATGGTTTCTTCGTCGGTGGCATCTTGCAGGGCAAGGAGGAAGTAGGGGCGATCCAGATCTTGGCAGGCATGCATCAGGATACGTGGCAATTCACCGCTCCCTGCGATGATACCCAGCGTAGACTGATTCGGTGATTCTGACTTCAATAGGGCGTTCATGCCGCCTCACGCGGTTCTGGCTTGCTGCTTGGCGTGCAGAATGCGCGTGCGCTGTCCGTGAGTACAAAATCAAGCAGCATGCATACTTCGGGCTCTGCGTGAGTGCTGCGTAGCTGTTCTGCGCGCTCGCTGAGCGTGCCTTCATTGCTATGGAAGAGGGCTTTGAACACGTGGCGCAAGGCATGAATATTCGCGCGCTCCATATTGCTGCGCTTCAGACCGATCAGGTTTAATCCGTCGAGGGACGCACGCTCTCCCTTGACGGTGCCAAATGGAATGACATCTTTTTCAACCGCGGACATGCCGCCGATGAAGGCGTTCGCGCCAATACGCACAAATTGATGAATGGCAGAAAGGCCACCAACAATGGCGTTGTCACCCACGGTCACGTGTCCGGCAAGGGTAGCATTATTGGCAAGAATGATGCGGTTTCCCACCTGACAGTCATGCGCAACATGCGATGATGCCATAAACAGGCAGTCATCCCCTACGCGGGTAATTAAACCACCACCTTCTGTTCCTGGGTTCATCGTGACATGCTCGCGAATCACATTGCGCGCGCCGATGATGAGGCGAGAGTCTTCGCCTTTGAACTTTTTATCCTGTGGGCGATGCCCGATAGAAGCGAAGGGGAATATTTCAGTGTTAGCCCCGATCTCTGTGTTGCCATCAAGAACAACATGGCTATGGAGAATAACGCCATCAGCAAGCCGCACACGGCTGCCAACAACGGAGTACGCACCAATAGAAACATCGGCGCCAATAACGGCTCCGTCTTCAATAACAGCGGTAGGGTGAATGGGCATTAGGCGCCTTTCTCATCCATAATCATGGCGGAGTAGGTGGCTTCTGCTACTTTTACGCCATCAACCGTAGCGATTCCCTCGAACTTCCAGACATTGCCACGGCTGCGCTTGGCTTCGCATTGAACCATCAGCACATCCCCGGGGACAACCGGTTTGCGAAACTTCGCATCTTCGACCGACATAAAGTAGACAACTTTACCGTGAGCAGCTTCTCCCATTGTGTGCACAACAAGCACCGCTGCAGATTGGGCCATTGCCTCTACAATCAACACACCGGGCATTACCGGATGATTAGGGAAGTGGCCGGGAAAAAAGGGCTCGTTACTGGTGACGTTTTTAATGCCAAGGATGGATTGTCCCTCCACGATGTTCACTGCCTTGTCGATTAGCAGGAACGGATAGCGGTGGGGGATCAGCTTCTGGATACCAATAACATCGTATGCGGGAAGCTCTGGCTGGATTGCCTGGGCATGGGTCATTCGGGCCTCGTTTTAGTCTTGATGATACGTGAAAGAGCAATGGTCTGGCGATGCCAGTCATTAATAGGGATGGCAGGGAAGCCGCCATAGGATGCGCCTGCAGGGATATCGTTCATTACCCCCGACTTTGCCGCAATTTTAGAGCCGGCACCAATTTTTAGGTGCCCGGCAAGTCCGGCCTGGCCAGCAAGTACAGCGCCATCGCCGATGCGAGTGGAGCCTGAAATCCCGCACTGTGCGACGACAACGGCACGACGGCCAATCTGGACGTTGTGGCCAATCTGGACAAGATTATCAATTTTTGCGCCTTCCCCAATCTGGGTATCAGGACCAGTGCCGCGGTCAATCGTTGTGCCTGAGCCAATTTCAACATCGTTATCAATCACGACGCGGCCCAGCTGCGGCACTTTAACATGACCTTCTCGGCCTAACGCAAAGCCAAATCCGTCTTGCCCAATATGCACGCCACGATGAATAATTACCCGATCACCAATGATGGCGTGGCTCAGGGTGTTGAGAGGGCCGATATGCGTGTCTTCACCAATTTGCACACCATTGGAAAGCACTGTGTTTGCGCCGATGGAGCTGCGTGCGCCGATCGTCACGTTGGGGCCGATGACGGCACCGGGGCCAATACCAACATCCGGCCCAATCGTTGCGCTTGGATCAATAATAGCGGTGGGTGAAATATCGCTGCTGAGTTTGGCAATGGGATAAAATTTCTGTGCTGCCAGCGCGTAGCAGCGATAGGGATCTTCTGTCACCAGCGTGAGCATTGTTTTGGGCGCTTGCTCGACATACTTCGCGCGCAGGAAGCAAAGCCCGGCGCTGCTGGAGGTGAATTGATCAATATATTTGGAATTGTCAAAGAAGCTTACTTCTTCTGAGCTTGCACGATCCAGTGGGGAGACATCATGAAACAGACGTTTCTCCCCACTGGTATCGTGTAACGTGGCCCCCGTCGCTGCCGCGAGCTCACTCGCGGTAAACGGACCGTAATTCGTAAAAAAGCGACGATCAACCATTGTACTTGTGTGAACTCTAAAGGTTAGAATTTCACGGAAACGTTGGGCAGCTTTTTGTCCAGACGCTTCAGAACTTCATCGGTAATATCCAGTGACGCATCTGCGTGCAGAACCTGAGATGCGGAAACAACCAGCTCCAGCTTCTTCTCTTTTGCAATGTCATTGGTGATTTCGATCAGGTTTTTCTGGATGTCTTCGAGTGCTTCGCTGAAGGCTTTATCAAGTTGCGCTTTTTTCTCTTGCACTTGACGTTGTGCCGTCGCTGCTTTCTCGCGGAAAGATTTTACTTTCTTTTCAAAAGCATCCTTGTCCATTTTGTCTTTTTGTTTGGCAAGGTTCTGATCTTCGGAAAGCAGGTCTTTTTCCTTGTGGTTCATTTCAGATTGGAATTCTTTTTGCTTCTTTTGCAGCTGATTCCGTACGGAAGAAGCGGCTTTAGAGTCTTGCATGATCTTCGCGACGTTTACAACGCCGAGCTTAGAATCATCAGCCGCAGCTGGCTGGGATACAAGGGTAAATACTGCAAGTGCTGCGAATAACAACTTTTTCATAAATAAGGCCTTTCTATAGGTTACACAACGGGAGGCAACTTGCCTGAATTGCAGACAATTGTCCAGCGGCTATTAATAGGAATTACAATCAGAAACTGGTGCCGAATTGGAAGCGGATCAGCTGCGTGTCGTCGTATTGCTCTTTCAGCAATGGCAGGGCAAAATCAATACGGATGGGGCCGAAAGGTGAAGTCCAGGCAATGCCCAGACCCGACGATACGCGCAGCCCGTTGCCATCCACAATGCCGGGGCCGGTTTGGTCAAGACCAAAAAGGTTACCTGCATCCACAAACGCGGCGCCGCTGATGCCAAGGTCATCCGATAATCCTAACGGGAAGCGAGCCTCGTTTGAGATGGCGTAATAGCTATTGCCACCCAGCGGATCGTTGGTCGCGGTGTCGCGTGGCCCAATCCCTGCGTTGGTGAAGCCCCGAATTTCCTGGCTACCGATGAAGAAGCGTTGGTTAATGCGTACATTTTTGCCAAGCCCCTGAATATTGCCCGCGCTACCCTCGATGAAGTAGGTCCATTTTTTGGCAAGTGGAATATAGTAAGAGCCCCGGGCCTCATGGCGAATAAAGGTGTTGTCGCCGCCCAGTCCTGCGAAGTCTTGATTGATGCGTAAAATGTAGCCGCGGGTAGGGGCAAGCTTGCTGTCACGGCGATCGTAAGTAAAGGCGTGGCCAATGATTGATGCCGTGTTTTGTCCGACCTGATCGAGAATATAGCGCGATGTATTCGCCGTGACGTTAGAGATTTGTGTCTGTTCCAGCGTATAGCGCAGTTGATGCGACAAGTGCTCGCTGAGGCGATAGCCAATGCGGAACACGGCTCCCAGTGATTCGCGGTCAAAGGTCGATGTGTTTTGAACGCTTTGTTGTGTCTTGAAAACATTGGCGCTGGCTTCAATTTCGCGGCCAAGAAAGTAAGGCTCACTGATGCCGAGATCAAAGTTTTGGCGCAGTGAGCCATATGTTACCCGTGCGCGAAGATCTTGCCCCATGCCAAGGAAGTTGCGCTCGCGCACCCCAGCATCAATCAAGGGACCATCCGTTGTCGAGAAGCCCGCACCCAGTGTAATTTCGCCGGTTGATTTTTCTAAAATTTCGACATCAAGCAGCGTCTGGTCATCGGCGCTTCCTGGCTTGCGCTGGATGTCTACTTTTTCAAAAAAGCCGAGATCGTTAAGGCGTTGTTCGCTGCGCTTCAGCTTGCTGGTCGAGAAGGGGTCGCCTTCGGCAAGCCTGAATTCGCGACGGATTACGCTATCAAGCGTGCGTAGGTTGCCAAAAATATTGATGCGCTCAACGTATACTTTTGGCCCTTCGGCAATATTAAACGTGAGGTCGATGATTTTTTCAGGAGCAGGGCGACGCTTACTTTCGGGAGTAATATCAACGAACGCAAACCCTGCGTCACCCAAGGTGTCGGACATGCGGTTAATGCTGTCTTCAATATCAGAGGCATTATAAATATCCCCTGCATGCACCAGTGTTGATGGTTTTAGGTCGGGCATTTTATCTTTGGGGAGCGTGCTGTGAATATCGACGTCGCCAATATGGTAGATGTCGCCTTCTTCAATGGTGAAGGTTAGGTAGAATGCATCTTTCTGAGGCGAAAGCTCTGCAATGGCGGACTTCACTTTAAAGTCGGCATAGCCATTTTGGAAATAAAAGCGGCGCAGCAGCTCTTGATCGTAGCTCAGGCGATCAGGGTCGTATTTATCATTATCTGTCAGAAATTTATACCAACGTTCTCGGGTCGATGCGATGACTTTTGAGAGGGTGTCATGATCGTAATTTTCATTGCCGATAAAGGTGATTTTCTCAATCAGGGCCTTGGGGCCTTCGGTAATGTTATAAATAAGGTTGATGCGGTTTTGCTCCAGCGGGATGATCTGCGGGGTGATTTCTGCTGAGTAGCGGCCGCTGCGACGGTAGACATCCAGCAAGCGTTTCAGGTCATTTTGAACACGTGACTTAGTATAAAGAGAGCGCGACTTCAGCGTGATTTCTTTTTCAAGATCTTCTTTGTCGATTTGCTCGTTGCCTTCAAAAATGACCTGATTGATGCTGGCGTTTTCTTTGACGTTGAGGGTGATGTCGCCCTCTTCGTTATCGAGGCTTACGTCTGAATAAAAGCCAGTCTCGTAGATTCTTTTTACACCAAGGTCGAGATCGTAGGCGGTGTAAGCAGCACCGGGCTTCAGGCCAAAGTAACTAATCACAGCGGAGGGTTCGATGCGCTGGCTGCCCTCAACGGTGATGCTTTTAATAAGATCTTCGGCCGAGACGGGGCAGGGCGTGCCCATCAGGACAGCAAATATACAAACCCATAACCACCGAATCGGAGTTCTCATGCTTTCTCCCTTGCGGGAAAAATAGTGTTAAAGCAAGTAGATTCAGATTGTTTTCGTGGGGTTCTCGATGGCATGTCAGGCTGCGCTGCTCTGTAATTTTTGTGCCAATAGAGTGCTTATCTGGCTTGCTATGTGTGTGGCATCCAGTCCGGCGTCGCTATACATTCTCTCTTGTGTGTCGTGAGGTTGGTAGCAATCGGGCAGGGTCAGCACGCGCAGGCGGCAGTGGGTGTTATCCAGCAACCCCGCATTAGTGGCTTCACTGAGGACATGCGCGCCGAACCCTCCGGATGCGCCTTCTTCAATTGTGAGAATGAGTGTGTGGTTGCGAATCAGGGATTCGATCAGTGCCATGTCGAGCGGTTTGGCAAAACGGGCGTCGGCAACGGTGGTGGAGATGCCTTTTTCAGCCAGTAGTTCTGCGGCATTCAGGCATTCGCTTAAGCGTGTGCCGAAGCTAAGGATGGCCACTTCTTTTCCTTCACGGACAATGCGGCCTTTTCCGATTTCAAGCGGCATTCCCTCGGCTGGGAGTGCTACGCCTACGCCGGCCCCGCGTGGGTAACGGAAGGCGATGGGGCCAGCATCGTATGTCGATGCGGTCGCGACCATGTGCATTAATTCGGCTTCGTCGCCTGCCGCCATAACCACCATATTGGGCAACGTGCACAAGTAGGCCGTATCAAACGAGCCAGCATGTGTCGGGCCATCTGCGCCGACCAAGCCTGCGCGGTCAATGGCAAAGCGTACCGGCAAATTCTGGATAGCAACGTCATGGATGAGCTGATCATAAGCCCGTTGCAGAAAAGTAGAATAAATTGCGCAAAATGGCTTATATCCTTCGGCTGCAAGGCCTGCGGCAAATGTCACGGCGTGTTGCTCTGCAATGCCGACATCAAACATCCGCTCGGGAAATTGCGATGCAAATTTATCCAGCCCGGTTCCACCGGGCATGGCTGCGGTAATGGCGACAATTTTTTCGTCCTGTGCCGCGTGGAAGGTGAGGCTGCGTGCAAAAACATCCGTATAGCTTGGAGCTGTCGCCGGCGATTTTACCTGTGCGCCTGTTTTAACATCGAACTTCGCGACGCCGTGATATTTATGGTCGGAGCCTTCTGCCGGGGCGTAGCCATAGCCTTTTTGTGTAACAACATGAATTAATACGGGGCCGGAATCCCGTTCGTCCCTGACGTTTTTAAGGACAGGCAATAAATGCTCCAGATTATGCCCATCCACGGGGCCGACGTAATAAAAACCCAGTTGCTCAAACAAGGTGCCGCCAGTGGCAAAGGTGCGGACGGCTTTTTCGGCATTGCGCGCAGCGCGGGCAAGGGGGGCTGGAAATTTGCTGGCCACGGCTTTGCCAACATGCCGTAGTGAGCGATAAGAATGCGATGAAATGAGACGGGACAAATATGCGCTCATCGCGCCTGTCGGGGGCGCAATCGACATATCGTTGTCGTTGAGGATGACAATCAGCCGTGTGCCCAGTGCGCCAGCATTGTTCATGGCTTCATAGGCCATGCCGGCGCTCATGGCACCATCGCCAATGACGGCAATCACTTCAAAATCGTCTTGGTTCATGTCGCGCGCTACGGCCATGCCCAATCCCGCAGAAATCGATGTTGATGAATGCCCGGCACCAAAGGCATCGTACTCGGATTCTTCGCGTTTGCAGAAGCCAGAAAGGCCTCCCCCTTGCCGAATCGTGCGTAGTTGCGCGCGGCGTCCGGTGAGGATTTTGTGTGGGTATGCCTGATGGCCAACATCCCAAATTACCTTGTCGCGGGGAGTATTAAAGACATGATGCAGGGCGACGGTCAGCTCAACCACTCCCAGGCCTGCGCCCAAGTGGCCACCAGTTGTGGCAACAGAATCAATTGTTTCGCGTCGCAAATCGTCTGCTAGTTGCTGCAGTTCTTCCAGCGTGAAGTCGCGACAATCCGTGGGCAATTGCACCCGGTCTAGCATGGGGGTTGGTGTTTTTGCATTCATTCCGCTGCAATAGGCAATTTATCGCTCTGGCGCAAGGAAATATGGATTTCTATGCTGGGCGAGGGATGGCCAAAATAGGGTGATCCCGCACGAATTGGTGGCACCTCTTTCTGTGTACTTTAAAAAAAACGGGCGTGCCATCTGTGACACGCTGGTGGCACGCCATCGAAAATATGCTTGAGTTTTAGCCATTTTATATGACTGGGCCGCTGTTTTTGGCTAGCCTGCACATGCACATACTGCCTTCTTTGAGGATTCAAAATGTCCGATCCAATTCATGAGCTTCGGCTGACATCTCCAACCACTATTCTTGTGGATGGCGTTGAATACCCATGCCGCATAGGTCGGGAGGGTATTGCGCCGCCAGGTGAGAAGCGTGAGGGCGACCTGAAGACGCCAACGGGGAAGTTTCCAATCCGCTGTTGCTATTACCGCCCAGACCGTGTGCTGCCACCACCAAAGAGTGCCTTGCCCCTGATTGCGCTGACCCCGGAAGATGCATGGTGTGATGCTCCGTCGCACCCGCGCTACAACCAGTTCATTAAACTTCCGTTTAGTGCCAGTCATGAGCGGTTATGGCGTGAGGATGCGGTCTACGACCTGATCCTTCCGTTGGGCTATAATGATGGGGAGAGTGGCCCGATTGTTCCGGGAGCCGGCAGCGCCATCTTTATGCACCTAATACGCGAAGATGGCGTTGGCACAGAAGGGTGCATTGCCGTGGAAAGGGCTACGCTACTAGATTGGATTTCACGGCTTTCTTCCAAGAGCTATTTGTTGATAACCAATTGAAACACTGCTCAACATTTGTATAATTTTATGTATTTTTGGCTGAATGCCCGCATGTGTTCTGTGTCGATTGACCTTTGCAACTAATTGGTGTATTTTTATCCTCTGACTTTTATGCTGGAGGATGTAGTTTTTCATGACGCATTGTTTGATCGTTGAAGATAATCCGCTCAACTGGAAGATTCTCGAGAGTCAGGCGCTGCGGCTTGGATTGCAGGTAACGGTCTGCACCAATGGCCTTGAGGCGCTTACGTATTGCACAGGCCATCCGCTGCCCGAGCTTATACTGCTCGATGGCTCAATGCCGGAAATGGATGGGGTCAGTTTTCTTCGCCAAATGCGCAAATTGCCGGGGGGTGATTTACCGTATGTTGTCTTCTGTTCTTCCTCGTTCGATCGTGAAGAGGTGGGGGTTGCGTTGGCTGCCGGTGCGGAATGCCATTTTCCAAAGCCTGTCGCG
>JAUIBB010000110.1 GCA_030427685.1 Alphaproteobacteria bacterium | reverse complement strand
CCTGCGTGACAGGCAGGCGCTCTAACCAACTGAGCTACACCCCCGCAATTCCTTGCGGAATATTCATCCCCCTGATGGTGGTGGGCGATGACAGACTCGAACTGCCGACATTCTCGGTGTAAACGAGACGCTCTACCAACTGAGCTAATCGCCCTTCCCTCAGCGCCATGTCACCAGCGCGAATCAAGGAGGTGGTGGTCATAACCAGAAATGCGGTTGCTTGCAAGCGATAAGTACCAAGATTTTACATTCACATAAAAAAACGGCGCAGTCCATAGGGCTGCGCCGTTTCATTCAGTATTCGTAGCAGGAGGCTACGAAACGTGTACTTACGCAGACTTGCGCTTGTTCACGGTGTCTTTCAGAGCTTTGCCTGGCTTGAACTTCGGCTGAACGGAAGCTGCAATTTTGATTACAGCACCGGTGCGTGGGTTACGGCCTTCGGTTGCTTTACGCTTTACCGAGGTGAAGGTGCCGAAGCCAACGAGGCGAACTTCTTTGCCTTTGCTGAGCGACTTGCTGATTACTTCGATGAATGCATCAACAGCTTCTGCTGCTTTTGCTTTGGTCATGTCGGTTTTGTCAGCGATTTCTGCGATCAGTTCGTTCTTGTTCATAATGGACTCCATTAAGTGGGTTGAATTGAAACGTCGTACCAAGTGGCGGATTCCCATGTTCTTCGTTCATCACGCCTAAGGAAACATTATATGTCCCGCCGGCGGAAAATGACTTTTTACTAGGGTTTCCCTTGTCACTAGCAGGGGGAGGATAAACACCATTCCGCGCATGTGTAAACAAGAAAAGCGCAAAAAAACGGCAGAAACCCGGAGTTTTTCACAGGTATTTTTTACTTGCATTTTTTATTTATAGCGCATCAAACGCTTCTGCCCCTCACAAACCAAAACCACAATCACTAGAAAAACCTAGGATTTTAGCCGTTTTTTTGGCATGCGCGCAAACAGCCTGTCGCTCCATATAAGCGGCAATGCGTCGAGTATACGCAGCGGATAATAAAGGCGACGAGGGAACGCAATACGCGCTTTTTTTGTCATGATACCCCGCTTCATCCGCTGCACCGCACGTTCAGGCGACAGGATAAACGGCATGGGAAAATCATTTTTTCTGGTCAACGGTGTGTCGATCCACCCCGGGCAAACCACACTGACAGCAACCTGATGAGGAGCCAATTCACCACGCAGCGCATCGCCGTAAACCCGCACGGCAGCCTTGCTTGCACTGTAGGCTGGCGCACTTGGCAACGCACGAATTCCCGCCAGCGATGACATCAGCACAAGGTGCCCCCGGCGGCGCGCCACCATACGTGGAATCAGCGGATGTATAGTATTGAGTACGCCTTGCAGGTTCACATCGAACACTTCCTGCGCACGCGCGCAATGTTCTTCGACTGTGTTACTGAACCCTGCAGAAATTCCAGCGTTGGCGATCACAAGATCGATTGGCGTGATGGCATCTGTCGTCATCAGGAATTCAGCAAGCACTTCTTTGTCGCGGACATCCATAGTAGCCGTCAGCACTTTTGCCCCGCGCGCACGGCAGCTTGCCATCACCTCGGCCAGGCGCTCCGCATTCCGCCCAATTAGTACCAGCTGCACATTATCGTGTGCATACGCAACGGCCAGCGCGGCACCAATACCGCTGGATGCGCCCGTAATCAGGATGGTTTTAGGGGAATGTGTCATAGAAAGACGCCTGTCCGGATTACCATGCGACAGCAATCCCTTTTTTCCCGCTCCAACGGAGTGCAGGAAAAACGCATAAGGACGCCTATTTAAACGGGGGGCAATGCAACCCCTTCTTGGAGTCCGTAAAAATTTCAAACCCGTTGGCGGTTACGCCAATCGAGTGCTCGAACTGTGCCGAGAGGGATTTGTCGCGCGTAGTCACTGTCCATCCATCGTGACGGTTCAGGATGGTGGCGGCCTTGCCGACATTTACCATCGGCTCGACCGTGAAGAACATGCCTTCTTCGATCAACACTCCCTCACCGGGTTTGCCGAAATGCAGGATATTCGGTGCCGTATGAAAAATCTTTCCCAAACCATGGCCACAATATTCACGCACCACCGAATAGCCAAATGACTCAGCATAGGTCTGCACCGCATGCCCAATATCACCGGTGTGGATACCGGGGCGGACGACCTCGATCCCCTTCATCATTGCTGCGTAGGTCACTTCTGTCAGGCGGCGTGCTTTGATGGGGACATCGCCTACCCAATAGGTACGGCTGGTATCGCCATGCCAGCCATCGACAATTACCGTGACGTCAATATTGATAATGTCACCATTGGCCAGCACGCGCTCATCCGGAATGCCGTGGCAGACAACATGGTTCACACTGGTGCAAACAGATTTTGGAAAGCCCCGATAGCCCAACGGCGCAGGGATCGCACCGGCAGCGATAATCTTGCCGTGCACGAACTCATTGATCGCGTTGGTCGTAATACCTGGCGTCACAAAATCGACCAGTTCGTCGAGGATGCTGGAGGCCAGTATCCCGGCCTTACGCATCGCCGCAAAATCTTCCGGCCCATGCAGTTCTATTGCGCGTGTGTCGTCCATATCATCGTCTTCCATGCGTCCTGCATGCCAGATTCATCTGGCAATGGCAAGGCAGCAGTGCTTGCTAACGCTGCATCGAGACGCCCCAGACAGCGGTCATCGCGGGTGGATAAATCCAGACGGTGTTTGTATCGTTGAGCAGGTGCATCTGCACCCAATCGCCGTGCACCGCCTCAATTTCCATCGTGCCGCTGATAAAATCTTTGCCCCGCCACCAGCTAAATGGCAGCTGTTTTCCCGGCGTAAAAACAGGAGGCAACCCCTGTGCAGCAGCTGGTGGAGCCGCCGATTCTGCTGGGGCATCGCCCCTTACTTCCATAGCCTGTGCGCCCAGCACCGGCAGTAGCCACATCGACATAAGCACGCAAGCTTGGCGGCACGTAAAAAGAGCCATACCGAAGTCCTTGTTCTGGTTACACACACTATTTCACAAGGCGACCATAGCGCGCTCTCTCAAAACAGCAAGAGCACTTGCAGATTCGTAGCAGGCATTCTATGCGTTATGGATATGAGCACTCCTATTACCGCATGCCTTGTTATCATCGGCAACGAGATCCTCTCGGGGCGGACGGTTGACGCAAACCTTTCCCACCTTGCCAAGCGGCTTAACGAGGTTGGGGTTCAGCTACGCGAAGCACGCGTTATCCCGGATATTGAGGCGACCATTGTTGCTACCGTCAACGCAGTGCGCGCGCAGTTTGACTATGTCTTCACCACTGGTGGAATTGGCCCAACGCATGATGACATTACATCCGCTTCTATTGCCAAGGCGTTTGGTGTGCCGATCCACCGCCATCCAGATGCAGAGCGTATCCTGCGGGAACATTACCCGGACGAGCAAATCAATGAAGCCCGGCTAAAAATGGCCGATGTACCCATGGGAGCTGAGCTGCTCGACAACCCCGTAAGCTCCGCACCCGGGTTCCGAGTAGAGAATGTCTATGTCATGGCCGGGGTGCCACGTATCATGCAGGCGATGCTGGACTCCATTATCCCCACCCTGCGTGGCGGTGAAGAGGTCCTCTCTGTTTCAATCACCACGGATCTTGCAGAAGGAACGGTAGCAGACGGGTTGGCAGAAATTCAGGCGCGCTATCCGGACATCGAAATCGGTAGCTATCCAATGTATAAAATGGGCAGCTTTTCAACGACACTAGTACTGCGCTCTCCCGACAGCGCGCGCAACGAAGCCGCCAGCATCGAGATCCGCACGCTGATTGTACAACTTGATGGCCACCTCATCACGCCTGAACTGGTTTAGCCACTCACACCAGCAGCAAAAAATTTACTTTTACGATGGATATAGCCACCAAGCCCCGCTATGACAGCCGAGGATGCTCCCGTGGCGGAACTGGTAGACGCTGCAGACTTAAAATCTGTTTCGAGTAATCGAGTACCGGTTCGATTCCGGTCGGGAGCACCACGCTTCGCCCCGGTGGGGCTAGGCGTGGTGCAGCTACGCTTCGGACATGAAACAAGTGCCTGGCGACAGACGGAGAACGTCAGGCAGCTTTTTCGAGGGCTTGGCGAGGGCCAAAGAACTCGAAATGCACTTGTGCAGGTGGTATACCCCACTTGAGCAGTTCGTGGTAAATGCCGATCATAAAGGGCTGCGGCCCGCAGAAATAATAATCCGCATCCCGCGAAGGAACAAAAGACTCGATCAGCGGCGCATCGATGAATCCTGTACTGGTGCTGCCTTCCCGGGTGATGCCCGGCTGTAAGGCATCACTATAGCGATAATGCACGGTTAAGTTCGAGTGAGCTTCTGCCAACACATCGACTGTCTTCCTGAAGGCCTGCACGCCCTTATTCAGGCTGCCGTGAATAAAGACGATCGGACGGTTAGGCATTGCCTCCAGCGCGCTAAGCAGAATGCTCATGATGGGGGTGATACCAACGCCTGCGGCCAACAGTACCAATGGCCGCTCATGCTGTTCGCTGGTGTCGAGGAAGAACTCGCCGCACGGTGGGGCAAGTTCAATGGTATCATTGATGCCAACGGCATCATGTAGCAGGTTCGAGACATATCCGGCGGGTGTCACTGCCTCGGCAGCGACTTCGCGCTTCACACTAATGCGGAGCCACTCCTGCCCCGGCTTATCGGAAAGGCTATAATTACGCATAGTCGTGCCACCATCCGGCGCGGCAACCCGTACCGTGATATACTGCCCTGGCTTAAATGCAGGCAACGGTGCGCCATCCGCACTGGCAAGATAGAAGGACGTGATGTTGCTGCTTTCTTTTTCTTTGCGAACAACACGGAACGGCTTGAAGCCTTCCCACCCTCCGGGCTTTTGTGCATTCTCTTCATAAATTTGCTTTTCGCGTCCGATGAGAATGTCTGCAAGGAAGCCATAGGCTTCACCCCATGCCTCAATCACCGCATCCGTCGCACCTTCACCTAACACTTCGCGGATCGAGGCAAGCAGATTTGCACCAACAATCGGGTAATGTTCCGGCTTAATCAGGAGCGATGCATGCTTTTGTGCGATTAGCTCAACGGCAGAGCCCAGCACCTCCAGATTATCAATGTTCGCAGCATAAGCCACGATTGCATCGGCCAGTGCGCGCTGCTGCTTCCCTGCCTTCTGGTTTGCCGGGTTAAAGAAGGGTGCCACTTCCGGGTTGTGGGTAAACATCCGCTGATAAAAATGGCGCGTGAGTGTCTCTCCATGTTCCGCTAGAATGGGAGCAGTGGATTTTACAATGGCAATGGTGTTCTCGCTAATCATGGACAGTCCTCCTAAACATGTATATTGAATGCTTATTATGACTATATCGCTTAATATGTATTTTCAAGGCATGTTTTATGCAGCTTACCGTTTTTACTGATTACGGGCTGCGCAGCCTGATGTATCTGGCGGCCAATCCCGACCAACAATGCAGTGTCCGCGACATTGCAGAGCATTATGATATTTCACGAAATCATCTGGTGAAGGTGGTGCATCGCCTTGCGCAACTGGGATA
>JAUIBB010000006.1 GCA_030427685.1 Alphaproteobacteria bacterium | reverse complement strand
CGTAGGGGGTGGTGTGAGAATTATCCGTCGCGCGCAATCCTTGAATGGCAAGCCCTTGCGCCAAAGCAAAATTCCGCCCCTGCGCCGCCTCGATAAAAAGCCGCGAGAACAGCGTTGGCTGGTAACCCAACCCATAACGCCGAAGATAAGTATCATCGCTAGCGCGCTGCAAATCAAAGCCAATGCGCGTATCGTCTGTTAGACTCTCGCTTCCTTTGGCAAAAATATGCCCCCGAAATTGCCGCCCACCAGCTGGTACACCATTATTATCAAGACGCTCAGGGTTCGTAGCTGTCGCCTGAATATCGTAGCTTCCTGAATCCGTTAACTGACGATAATGCCCCTCCAATACTGTCCCCTCATCCGCAGAGTACCAGGGGGTAATTAAAGCCTCTTTATCGTGGTCGATGCGCCAGTAGTACGGCACCTTCAACAAAGACCCAAGGTTACTATTACTGCCATATTCTGGCGGCATAAAGCCACTCTTGGCACCAGCGCTCTCGGTCGGGGCAGACAGATAGGGCAGGTAAATCAACGGCACACCACCAAATTCCATGGTTGCATCATAGTAAGTCATGCGTTCCTGCAAATCATCCAGGACCACCTCGGATGCATTAAGTTGCCAGAATGGTGAAAGCGCCTCGCACACATGACAGGGCGTATAAGATGCATCTGTGAGCTTAGTAAGCGCAGGCGTCACTCTCTCGGCATGTGTCGCCGTAAAGACTGAATTATCCGCCATCCGCGCACTCAACGCGTCAATTGTTCCTGTTTTTAGTGCATTCCGTAATTCTGTACGATCTGCAAACAGCACATCCCCGGAAGGCTGCAGTATCGCCACATTTCCTTCAGCAACAACAACATTGCGCTGCTGGAAATAGGTGACTTTATCAGCCACCATTATTTGTCCACCCTGTGCAATTTCAACGTGGCCATAAGCCACAACTATTGCATTCTTCTGATCATACCCAACTTCATCGGCATGGAGTACAACTGTGTTTTGTTCGTCCTCTGTAGGTGCCGCGCGCAGAAGCCCCGGCGGGATTGCCTGTGAGTCTTCCAGAAATACGCCCGGTTGACTTTTCCCAAATGCACATGCCGTACCGGGTATAACTACCCCCGACAGAAACAAAAGTAATGCTGCCTTAATGTGCCGCATTGTTAACCATCCTCAAGATGTAAGAGCACCGCACTCACTGTCATCAACAGAATAAGTGTCGGTGCCCAGGCCGCCAGCATAACGGGTAATCCCCCGGAGGCTCCGAATGCGTAAATAATATTCGTCAGAAAATAAGTGAGGAATCCTGCCACCATTCCCATAACAATCATTATCCCCGTACGTCCCCGGCGTATCTGGCGCAAACTGAATACGGCCGCCAACAGAATCATGCCCGCCAACAGAAATGGTAAGGCCATTAAACTGTGGAAGTGCAACTTATGCTGGATAGCAGAAAAGCCTGCCTTCTCGAGTACCTCGATAAAGCCCGGAAGCTCCCAGAACGAAAAAGTCTCCGGCGCCGAAAAACTATCCTGAATCTGCCCTAACGTTAGCTGTGTTGGCATGGCATAATTAGTGAGTTTCTCTGGCACGGTTTCCGGCGTATCAAATTGCCCCACTGGCAAAAGCCAATGGCCCTTCTCCAACGAGGCGCGCGGTGCATCAATCCGTCCAATGAAGTGATGCCCGGAATCAAACAAAAAAAACGTTACAGACTCGAGGGCAAAATTAGACTGGTTCACCCGCATCGCATGAATAATATACTCCGTCGCGACCACATCGTGGATCCGTATGTCCGTCTCGCCAGCCTGCCGCAACCACAATCCAGAGGGCAGTACAGATAGCAGGCTAGAACGACCTGAAATATATTTTCCCTCTAGCCGGTCAAATCGTGAAATAGTCAGCGCAGAGATGGGGTTGACGACCGTTACAAAGACAATGCCAAGTACCATGGCAACCGTCAACCCAGGCAACAGAAACTGCCAGACTGAAACCCCTGCCGCACGCGCAACAATCAGTTCGCTGCTGCGCGTTAACCGTGACAACGCCACCATGCCGCCAATCAGAAAGGTGAGTGGGTAAATTTGCTCAATACTGCTAGGCAGCTTGAGGATGACCATTTGCAACATAATGCCGAATGGCACGCCATGAGCAAGATTGGCCGCACGACGCACAAGCTCCAGGAGCTCGATCATTCCAATCAGCACTACCATCAATGCCAAAGTAGCCATTACCGCCATAAAAAACTGGCGACCAATATAAACAGAAAGGGTCACAGGAAGGCGCATCCTAGTTCACCTCCGCCGACACTGGAAATGGCAAGGGACGCCGAAAACAAATAAGGCGCCCCGTCATCAGCACATAGGTGCTACCTCCACCTATGGCTAAAACAAACACGTAAGGCATGCCCATCAGATAAGCATGCTGTGCAATCACGTTCCGCAAAGCAAAATACAGCAAAACGAGCGCACCGGCACCCACGGCAGCGACAACCATTCGCCTCGCCTGACCACGTCGGTTAAACTCACTGGAAAATAACACTGCCAATGCAAACAAAGGGAGTGCAAATGCAAGCGCTGGCCACGTCAATCGTTGCGCGACTTCTGCACGGTAATTAATTAGCGCTTTTTCAGAGAGTCCTTCACGATTGAAAAGTTCAACAATCGTTAGATCTTCCGGACGTGACGACCGCTCTACGTTTTGCCCATAAAAGGCAATTTCGATGGCGTAGTCTTCAAAGTTGAGCCAGCTCAGGCGTCCGTCGCGCAGTTGTTGGCGAATGCCGTGCTGCAGGTAGAATTTTGGGCCTGAGGAGGTTTGCTCTACACGCCCCTGCTCGGCAATCATGGTAACAGCCTGGTTAGGGTCGCGGCTATCATGCAGCACAATCCCGCTCAGGCGGTTATTGTGATCACGTTCGCGCACATAGACCGTCACCCCATCCATCGGACTGTTAAACACTTCTTCCTCTAGCAACACGGAAGCATACTTATCACGGAACAAGGTGCGAATATCGCGGAACCGCTGACTGGCCACAGGCGTGACATAGAGGGCCAGCAGGTAGCAGATCAGCATGCACGCGCCCCCGATCAACTGAGCAGGACGTGCGAGTTGCCATTTACTGATCCCCACCGCATTGAGGACAATCAACTCACTTTCAGCCGTCAGTTTATTGTAGGTGTAAATCACAGCAATCGTCACCGCCACCGGCAGCAGGATCAGCAATAGCGAAGGCAGCATCAATCCGGTCAGGTACAGAAAATCTGCCAGCGACAATCCACGGTTCAGGATAAAGTCCAGAAAATGCAGCACCTGCGTTAGCCAGACGATGCCCGTCAGGCTCGCGGTGATAAGCACCGTCGGCCATAAAAGATGTAAACAAAGATAGCGTTCATACTGGCGCATCCGCCGTTTATACGGTGCCTCGCGTGCGCGCGCAAGAAAACCTAAGCAAAAACCCCAGAAATCTGCACGTTTTACTGAGAGTGAGGCGAGCACTCCTCGTCCATTTCTTCCTCCCGTTGTATTACGGGTGTCTGTCGCCGCAAAAGTGAAGAAGTCCACCGATGGGTGCGAAGCGCTTGTGCCCATCCATGACAGGGTCTATATCTGAGGCATGTTCCACACTTAAGCTGAGGTTTTCCATGATTTCCGTTTCGTTCGCCGCCACCCGCACTGCTAGTAAAAAAACGTCGGCTGTTGCCATTTTTGTTGGTGAAGACGGGGCGATCCCCAACAAAGCCGCCCTTGGTAGCCTGCATAGCTATGTGACGCACGCCCTCGCAAACGACGCCTTTAACGGGAAAAAGGGTGATGTTCTGACACTGGTCAATCCGCAAAGCGGTCCCAGCCACGTCGTGGTAGTCGGGCTCGGCGCATTGAAGTCACTGACCGCAACCCAGCTCGAAGAAGCAGGCGCACGCGCCCTTGCCGCCGCCCTTGCAACCCGCGCAACCCAGCTCGACCTGATCGCTACGCTGCCAAAAGCCAGCCCAATCGATGCCGCCACTGCTGCTGCACGGCTTGGCTCAGGCGCACATCTGCGCGCCTACCGCTTTGATAAATACCGCACCAAAGATAAAGCCAGCGACAAGCCAGTATTAAAATCCGTCACCGTCGTCACCAGCGCTGCCGACAAAGCCAAAAAAGCTTACGCACCGCTGGCAGCAATTGCAGATGCCGTTGCCTTTACCCGCAACCTTGTCAGTGAACCTGCCAACATCCTCTACCCCGAGACCCTTGCAGCAGAATGCAAAAAGCTCAGCAAGCTGGGCGTCACCGTCGAAGTGCTGAGTGAAACACAGATGAAAAAGCTCGGCATGGGCGCATTGCTGGGCGTGGGGCAAGGCTCGCGGCGTGAGTCCAAGCTCGTCGTGATGCAATGGCACGGTGGCAAAAAAGGTGCGAAGCCGGTGGCCCTCGTGGGCAAAGGCGTCACCTTTGATACCGGCGGGATCAGCATCAAGCCATCCGGCGGGATGGAAGAAATGAAATGGGATATGGCTGGCTCGGCCACGGTCATCGGCACCATGCGCGCCCTCGCAGCACGTAAGGCCAAAGCCAATGTGGTCGGCGTAGTCGGCCTGGTTGAGAACATGCCGGATGGCAACGCGCAGCGCCCCGGCGATGTCGTAAAGTCGATGTCCGGACAAACGATCGAAGTCATCAACACCGACGCAGAAGGCCGCCTCGTGCTGGCCGATGCGCTCTGGTATTGTCAGGATCGTTTTAAACCGCAGGCAATGGTCAACCTCGCCACGCTGACCGGTGCTATTCTGGTCTGCCTTGGCTCGCACCGTGCGGGGCTCTTCTCCAATAACGACGGCGTTGCAAACAGCCTGATGGCGTCAGCAGATACCACCAATGAGCGCCTCTGGCGGATGCCGATGGGCCCGGAATACGACAAAATGATTAACTGCGATATCGCCGATATGCAGAATGTGGGCGAAGGCCGTGAAGCAGGCTCCACCACTGCGGCGCAATTCCTCCAACGCTTTGTAAACGATGTGCCATGGGCGCATCTCGATATTGCGGGCGTGGCATGGCAGAACAAACCCTCCTCCCCTCTTGCTCCCAAAGGTGCAGTAGGCTGGGGTGTCCGCCTGCTCAGCGATTGGGTGGAAACCAACTACGAGAAATAGGCGTGGCCACCACCATCCAGTTTTACCATCTGCTTTCGACATCGCGTGAACGCGCGGTGCCGAAGCTGATGGAAAAAGCATTGCGCGCCGGCAACCGCGTCGTGATGCTACTGGATAATGATAACGCACTCAAAACCATGAGCAATGCCTTGTGGAGCAACGACCCGGATAGTTTTCTGCCACATGGCAGCACACGGGAGGGGCGCGAGCAAGAGCAACCGATCTTCCTGTCCCTGACCGATAGCAACCCCAACAACGCTGATATTTGTTGCGTGCTGAATGGCTCGCTGCCTGAGTCTGCGGAACAATTCAGCAAGCTGCTCGATGTCTTCGATGGCACACGGGAAGAAGCGGTCACCGCGGCACGGCAACGCTGGGCACACTACAAATCCAAAGGCTATGCACTGCAATATATTAAGCAGCAACCCGGCGGTGGATGGAAAATGGAAATGGAAGTCGCCGCCTAGCAGCCCGCACTATTTTAACCGGGCAACGGTCAAGCCCTCGGGCGTTGGCAACAACACGCTCTCAAAGCGCGACGCATCGGCCAACGTGGTGTTGAATGCCTCCATAGATGCCTTTGCCTTCGCCGAGGCAGCATCTGGATATTCGCCACTCAGCGCCCCAAATAGCAGGCTGTTGTCACCCACGATGAATCCACGTGGATGCAGCCGCGGCAAGACCGCCTCCAGATACCGCGCATACCCGGTTTTTTCAGCATCAATAAATACCAAATCGTAAGTGGGTATCGCCGCTGATGCGGCTAACCATGCATGCGCGTCCGTATGGAGAATCTCAACCCGATCGGCATGAGGCGATGCGGCAATATGCTGCACAGCAGCCGCAGCATAATCTGCAGCAAATTCGAGGGCTGTTACCTTCCCATCCTCACCAACGCCATCCGCCAACCAGAGAGTAGATGTAGCCATGAATGTGCCGATCTCAAGGATCCGTTTTGCACCGCTCACCCGCACAAGCCAGCGCAGCAAATGCCCCTCATATGCAGAGATTTGCATTCCGGGACGGCGCTGCTCACCCGCCGCGCGCGCGGCAGCAATCCATTCCGGCTCCCTTACAAAGGTACGGTTAATATACGCCAGTGTTGGGCCATCATCACGTGTATGCATGAAATGGAACCTATTTGACATCCAATCGGATTTCCAGTGAAAGAAGCGCCTACCCGAGACAGCGATGAAACAGCCAGCATTCTTAAAGAAACCCCTCGATCAAATGTCACCCACGGAGTGGGAATCACTCTGTGATGGTTGCGGCCTTTGCTGCCAGTTCCGCGTTGAAGACCCCGAAAGCGGCGCGATGGCACTCAGCAATGTATCCTGCCGTTATTTATGCCACGAGTCGCATCGCTGCACGACCTATGCAACGCGACAGAAAAAAGTCGCCGACTGCATCAAAGTGACACCCGAAAACGTAGAAAGCCTACACTGGCTGCCGGTAACATGCGGCTACCGCCTTGCAGCAAATGGCGAAAAACTGCCAGGCTGGCATCATCTGATCTGCGGCGACAAGAATCGGGTACACACTCACGGCCCCTCGATGAAAGGCTCGATCATTTCCGAAGACGACGCCGACTGGGAATAAGTCAGAGAACGCTCAGCCGTAGAAGCGCAGGCCTAGTGCTGCTGCACCGCACGCGGCATGAACCCACCCTGAGGCTGACCAGCAGGGCGGCTATCCCCGTGCTGCTGCATGGCGCCATGACGATGCTGGTGGCGCTGCTTCCGGGATTTCATCCGTGCCTTCATCTTCGCACGCTCTTCCGGCGTCGCATTTTTCATCCGCTCTTTCATCCGGGCATGGTGTTTTTCACGCATCGCAGCCCGCGCTTCAGGCGTGGCGTTCTTCCATTTGTCACGCAGCTCTTGACGGTGCGTTTGTTTGCCGTCCATTACCGTCGCCTCCGATGCCGCGAATGCCGGTGAGACAGCAAGCAGGCTAAAGGCAACAAGGCCCAGTATCATACGCTTCATAAAGACTCCTGAACGGGTGAAAGAAAGAAAATCTATAGCAGATTTTACACGCACCGCAACGGATCCGCCCGGATCACCCACCGACTGCGCGTAGCGGATGACAAGCGTGTGGAATCGGCTACAGTCATCCCATGGCGACAAACCTTTATCACCTCTTGCGCTTTATCCCCGCGACTGAACGCTGGGAGATGCCGCCTGCGCTGGAGACACTCGCAGCACGGCTTGTTCAGTCAGGAAAACTAAGGATCAATGCGGATACGGAACGAAATTTTGTACGCCTTGGCACCAGCCGCCTCGACACCACCTTAAGCGCGCGCGAACTGACTGACCCGGCACTACTCCCGACAACACGCGCCCTGCTGGCGCGCCATGTCGCCCCTGCAGAAGGCCCGGAAGGGCTCGAACGGCTGCTGGAGCGGCTTTACAGCGACCTGAAGAAAGCACGGGGTATCAACCTTGAAAAAGAGCTGCGAGTGGCGCGGGTGCTCGTGCAATCGACCCACCCCTCGGTAATCGAACTGCTGCTGGCAAGCGGCACCGAACTGTTTGTCTCCTATTCCCACACGGTCGGCGACCTGATGCCCGTACATGAATGGGAAACCAGCGGTCAGGCCAGTGGCCTGCAAGCGACCGATGCGGATGGCACCGCCGTCTATGTCTCAGCAGGTGGCGATCCGTTTTTTGAAGGCGAGCATAAACACTATACCACCGATGGCTTCCCCGCGCTGGCGCGGATGGTCGTCATCGCCGGGCAGGAGCTGGGGCATTTTGCCGATTTGCGCCGCACCTCGCGCGGAATTGCAGGACGCCACTCAACAGACCCGCACCACCAGCAATTACGGGCCTCACCCATCGCTGGAGAAGGGCGACAGGCGGATATTCGTCATGTCGCCAGGCTCGAAGAGCGCTACCAGCAAGCCGGGCTGGCCGCCCTGTGCCGGGCCGAAAATAATGTAGCCTTCTACCACCACCGCAGGCGCTACAGTCCCCCATGGTGCTGGCACCAACTGCGCCGCCTGCTTGCCTGGCATCGCTTCACCAGTAACTGCAAACGCATGGGCATCTATCAGCCATTCGCCACCTACCCATACCATCGCCACGGCGAAGCGATTGCACTCTACCTCTCAGACATGGCCTTTAACCTCGCGCCAGATGCGGACGTTTATCGCAGCGCCGATCCGCTGGTCGAAGATGCCATCGCCGTCATCGAGGCCGTCGCACGCGTGCCGCAGCAGGTACATAAATGGGGACATGCCGGTGTTTTACAGGCCTGGCCGAATTTATACCCTTTTTATTATAATACCATTATCCCGGCCACCATCGCCGCCGCTGGCACGCCGATTCCAGACCAGACAATGGATAAATATCAATTGCTTAAAGCAAAAATACGGCGAAAAATCAAGCCCCGTCCGGGCTATTACCCCTAGATTATCGGCCAGTTTTCTCTCCTTCATAGAGCATAAAAAGCCGAATATTTCAGCCATTGTCATAAAATCGTAACCTTTTTCCGGTAGGATACAGAGTGAGAAACCCTGCGCCTGACGCGCAGCAACCACGAAAGCAAGCATGAGTAGCCAGAACAATCCGGATAGAGGAGAGGAATACCTGAAAAAGTCCCAGATCTGGGACTTTCTGGGCGCGCTGAATCCGCTGAACTGGCCGTGGGGCAGCATCCTGATCGGTGCGTTCGTGCTGTTTGGGGGCTACAAACTGATCCATAGCGAAAAAGGGCAGGAACTCCTCGGTAAGATCTTCGGTGGTAAGGAAAAAATCAAAGACTTCGCTGGCATGGTAGACGCCTTCATCGACGAGAATCTACCATGGCTCGCCGAGAAGCTCGGCATCCAAGGCGCTGCCGCAAGCATGCTGCATAACATGGCATCCGATGAACGCATTGCGTTGCTGCAAGAAAGAAAGGGCCTGTCGGCAGAAACCGCGGCGGTAATTGATCAATATTATGATGACGTGCTCTACCCCATCGCCAACGAAGTAAATGGCGGAAAAATGGAGCTAAATGACAAAGTCCTCTATGGAGTATTGACCAGCAAAAACCCCAAAGCATTGCAAATGATGAAGGCGCTGGTACCAACCCTTAAATCCAGCGCCGCGGATGCCGACAACAGCACCCGCGATCAGGTATTAACCGCCATGCGGCAAATCGTGGCCAGCAATCGGCTGGACGTGCTACTCAGCGATGACTATCGCACCCGCACACTGACATTGCTGAAAGAATTCTCGCAGGACAGCAAGCTGTCGGTGGAAGCGCTGGAAACCAACTTCACCAGCATGATGAAAAATGGCAAGCCCAGCGAAGCATTACGCGCGCTGATGGAACAATTGCTGACACCCAAAGAAGACGGCACGCTGATGTCCATTGACGAGGCCTTCGTTGCCGTACAGGTGAACAGCTCCGTTTCTGCTGAAGCGAAGCAGGAACTCAGCAAGCTCGCTATCGATAATCCAGACCTGCTCGGCAAAGAAAACCGCGCGCAATACGCGACGCTGAAAGAAACGCTGGGTACCGATAAAATGCAACAGCTCATTAGTATCAGCGCGAATCCTGATACCGCCGCACGCACCAAAGCGGTGACGGCCTTTTTGCAGCAGCAGGGCAACCTCACCGCCCTGAAGACCTTCGCCGACGGGGTGGCAGATACCAAAACCCTCCCCCCCGCCATGCAGAAACCCATTGAGCAGCTCCGCTCGCTGCCGACCACACTCTTTAATGCGTTGGGCGAAGCAAAGTCCGCGCAGTTGGTAGCGATTGGCAGCATCGCCGACGCTACCGCACAAAAAACCGCGCTGATGAAATTTGCGCTGAAAAAAGAGAATCTGCCAATCTTCAAAACATTTGCCGATGGCGTCACCGATATCAGCGCACTGCCGAAAGAAATGCAGAAGCCGGTGCAGCAGCTTCGCATGATTCCTGTTAACTTCGTGACCAAGCTGAGCGAAGAACAGATCAACCGGATGGTAGAAATACTCGCCATCGAAGATGAAACCGCCCGCAATCATGCAATGAACAATTTTGCGATGCAAAAAGAGAACCTGCCCATCTTCAAGGAATTCGCTGATGGGATCACAGATATCAAAACCCTGCCTGCGGAAATGCAGGAATCCATCACCACACTCAAAGCGCTGCCAACCGCTGCCCTCGCAAGCGTCTCAGCCATCAACGACGCAGGTGTAGACCCGCAAACGCTGAAAGCCATGTTCACCCCACAAGACATCAACGGCAAATTTATCCTGAACGAGACGACGCAGAAGCCCCTCGCCCCAACGGTACAAAGTACCCTGCTGGCACTATTCAATAGCGCAAATCGGCAGACCATCCGAAAAGCCGGCACCGCCAATATTGTGAAGCTGATGACCAGCTACGCACCAGAAGTGAAGGGCATGATGACGGCCCATAACCTTGAAGCCATCATGAAGGCCGCCGACATTATTGGCCCACATGCCCAGCAACTGGATGCAGCGGCCAACACAAAGAGCGCAAGCACCGGCGCGCGCGAGGTCATCGCGGCCTTCGTGTCGATGGCCGCAGGCGACAACACCGCCTTTACCAATCTGAACCCTGAACTGGTGGCCCTCTTCTTTAAAGAGCGCGTCTACCGTGAGGCGGTGGAAGGGTTGATGAATCCGAAGACCGGGCTGCAATTACCCGCCGCACAGCGTAAAATGCTGGCAACCCTGAGAAGTCACTGGGGAACCCTCACTGAAGATCAAAGCCGTGCTGATGCCACAGAACGCGATGGCTGGGGGATTGTCGAGGCTCTTTCGGAAGCAACATCTGTCAAGAAGTTACAAGAGAAACTAAGCGATGGTGGTGCGGCAGAAAAACATAGTCAGGGCGCAATCAATGTCTATCGCGTCTTGACCGACCTACGCTTCCACTTTACTTTCGGTGCCTACGATGCCTTGCCCCAGAAGTTTGGTGAAAACCTCGAACATCTGAATGCTCTCAACAACACAATCGTCGACATCAAGAACGGTACAGATGTTTCCCCGTCCACCACGACGGCGAAAAGCAATCAGGCCGGTGCACAAAAGTAGCGGTACATGCCGCCAGTGCCATCGCATCTTCAGCATAGTCCTCAAGCTTCCGCCAACGGCTAGATGTCGGCTGCGAATAAGCGGACACCACCCACCGCGTGATGTTCGTACCTCCACCAGAAGCAGCTTCTGCACCCACACGTGCACCGCCGCATTGCGAAGAGCAATGCGACACGGCAGTTCACCCGCCTAGGGAAATAGGGGATAGGCTGGCTACCCAGCGATGGGCGTTCTTACACACAAAAAAGGGCGGGGTTTCCCCCGCCCTTTTGCGCATACCGTCGCGGAAATTACATTCCCACGAATGGATCGTTACAGCCCACACACGGCACGGGCGTGACCGGTGGTGGTGGCGGTGGCTCACCGGGAACAACCGGTGCTTTACCCGGAATGCGGATAAAGGAGATAAGTGCCGCAGCAATAATACCAAGCCGGTTGACGCCCTTCACTTCGCCCAGCTTCTGGCCCAGCGCTTTCGTCGCTTCAAGGCTGATGGACTCCTGCACCGGCACCATATCCTGCGGATCCTGCGTAACGCTGATGAGGTTCTCGCTCACCAGTGTCTGTGCTGCCTGAATCTTCTGATTCATGCTCAGATCTGCAGTGCCATTGGCTACCGTATTCTGGTTCAACTTCGCCGTCGTCGCGGCATCTACTACCAACGACTGCACTTTGGTGTTGTCAAGATTGACTACCAGGTTGCCGTCCTGACTGGAGAGGGTTGCCACCTGATTCTCAAGCATCAGAGTAGCGGCCATCTCGGGCGTCAGATCCTCCGGGAAGTTTTTATTCACGCCCATAATGCGTACCCAGCTAGCCAGTGCGGCGACCGATTGCTGATCGACCCCACCACTACCAACATACACCACTGGGTTCGTACCGAGGACATTGTTCTTCACCAGCCCTTTCAAGCCCAGCGCATCGGCCGCAGCCTTTGCAGCTGGCGAGAGTGAACCATCCGGCAGGGACTTGTTGGTGCCCCCAGCCGTATGCTGTGCACCCTGCGGTGCCTGCGCATGCCCCCCCGTATACCCTTGCACAACCTGTAGGTTGCTGCCGGCTGGCAGGTCGAGAGAAGCATCCGCATTGTTCGCCGCTTCATTCTGGATACGTACGGCATGGTCACTCTGGGCGGGATAGGATGCAGCCTGTGCCACCTGAGCTGGGGCCGCAGCATTCGTATCCGGCTGCCCGACAATCTGCAGGTTGCTGCCGGCTGGCAGGTTCAGGCTGGCCGTCGTCGCCGCCTGTACAGGCAGATCATCCTGCGTCATTGCCTCATTCTGGATGCGCACGGCATGGTCATTCTGGGCCCGCTGCTGATCCTGACGTCGCTGCGCCCTGCGCTGCGGCTCCGGATCCTCATGATTCCCATAATTATGTGCCCGTTCGCCAAGCGCGCGCTGCTCTTCGTCGTACCGACGCTGCGCACGGGCATCCTCACGACGGCTGCGACGAGTCGAGGAGAAATCCCGATCATCCTGCGCATCATGATCCGCATCCACAATGTTATGTAGCTCGTCCTTATTCACATCATAGCGTTTACGGCGCCCACCCCGACCTTTCGCTTCAAAAAGCTGCGTCTGGTAGAGTTTGTCCTCGTTCGGATCGGGGAACTGACGCCCCTTATCAACCGTCCGGCCATGGTTGGTAACGCGCACACCATCGGTCGTCATGATCGCCCCGGGGACGTTTTTAAGATATGTGTCGCGCAAGGTCTCGTCATTGCTGACTGTTTCGAGCACCATCCGGCTTAACTGTGGATCATCACCAATGAATTTGAGGGCGACATCCATCGCGTTCTCAACCAGTGCACCACGGTCATTTTCGGCATTGGTATCCATTTTCTCGAAGATGCGCTTCACCTTCCGTGCCGACTTATTGAAGGCATGCTCACTACCTGTACGCTGATAGTGCTCTGCCGCACGTCCCGCCTTCTCACACTTACGTGCAACAAAGCGGTATTTGTTCTGGATCGACGTTTTCTTCGCAGAGCGAATATCCTCCGCCAGTTGCTGGAAGAATTCCGGATGCCGCAACCCGGTTGCCGTGATGGCATCCCGCAGCAGCCACTGGTGGCCCGACATACCCATCACCGCGATCTGGTGTGCACCCATCTCTTGCGCCTCTTCGCCGCCCATGGTGCGATCAAAGGTACGGTTGAGGTCTACATCACCCTGCTGCGCTTTTTGCTGTTCTTCAACGTAACGGTTATCGAGGAACTGGACTGCATTCCCCGAACGGCCTGAAGAACCACGCTCGGCATGGGCGGCTCCGTTGAGCACGGCACGCCGCACCACCGGTTCAGCTGAAGGTGGCAGCGTCGCAGCAAGGTTCTGGTAACCTGCTGGCATTTCACCTTCGTCGAGGGCGCTGTGATCCGCCGCATAGGCATGCAGGATCGCCGTACCAAAACGACGGCCATCCGTTACAACGCCCGACAGCTCCGTATCATCCCGCTCGGCATGACGGCGTGCACGACGGCGTGGTGCGCCGGTGCCGTAATCAAGGTTCGTTGCACGATCGAGCACCTCAGCCAGCAACGCTGGATTCTTATCAATATTATCTGCCACCGCAGCCCCGAGCAATGCCGGATTGCGCATGTGATGGTTATCATCCTTGAGGAACATGCTGACGATCGGCAGCGGAATCGCGCCACCGCGCGTTTTCCCTTGCTTAGTCACCTGATCGCGCACGGCTTCACTGCCACCCAGAAGCGGGTTGAGCAGTTCCATCGCTTCATCCTGACTGCTGAACCCGTAGTTGGTAGGATGACGATACATATCATGCAGCAGCTGGCCGAATTCGATCTGCATATTGCGGTTGGTACGAATAAATTGATTCACCGCGCGCAATGATTGCTGGTTCGGAATAATCTGCTCGAACGCCTGACGCGCCTCGATATTCATCTGCCGTTCAGACTGCTCGGTCGCACGACCTTTCGCATATTCCAGTTCGAAATAATTCTCGGTCACGTAGGCATATTCTTCACTCGCACTGTAGGCAAGGTTGGTTTCACCCGGCGTGATGTCGCGATAGCGCTTGTCTTGCTTATTGCGATAGCTCTGCTGCTGCTCCAACTGCTCCTGCGGCATATCCACGACCGAGAGGTGCCCCATGGTAGCAAGTCTTGCATCAATCGCGGCAACATCCACGCCCTGACTCTGCATATAGACACGCACTGCTTTGTTGCTCTCTTCCAGCGGGATGCGCATCGCATCCACGCGCGAGACCAGCATGTTCTCGCTATAGTCACGGTAGGCTTGCAGCGCACGTTCGGCACAGGCCTGCTTATCCGCAATGTCAGTGCAATGATCCATGCCCTTCATCGACGCAACAAAGGTCTGCTGCGCGTTGAGTAAGTGCATGTAGGCATAGACACGATCCGGCGTCTCGAATGGGCTGGTAAGCCGCGCCTGAACATCGCTGAACATGTTGTCGCCACCGCCGAAATTCACGTTTGGCAGCGCTGCGTCTACCTGGCTGATCCCCCAGCGGCGGGTTTCCGCCTCGAACACTTCCTGCGAAGATGGGCGGCCAATCGAAGCCCCTACCGGCAGGCCAAAAAAGCGACCAATCGGAATGGTAAATTTATTGAAGAGTGGCATTTTGTAATGCCCACCTTTGGCGGCTTCCAGACGGTTGCCATCCCAGCGGCGATAGCTGCCGACATCTGGCCCATCCGTTACGACTTCCGCATCGCCGGGGAAGTAGACACGACCCCGTGGGCCATTGCCCCAACGGCTGATGTAAGACTCACCACCCGTTGTGTGGCTGTTACGCTTGGCATAGCCATCATCCTGCTGGCTTTGCGCATTCCCAAACGGTGCATCGCCTTCGATCAGGAAGTCATCTTTCCCCAACTGGCCGGACGCGCGCTCACCTTTGACGGACATACGTGCAACGACGTTTTTGAGCGAGAAATATTCCTGCGTAAAGTTAGCATCGACACCCGAGCGCGCCAGCGTCAGCAACGCGTGATCCATGGAGCCGGGGCGATAAGTTGGGCCGTCCGTCGCCTGCGACGACTGACGGAAAAATTCATGTGGCCGGTATTCCGGCGGTCTGACTGGTGGTGGCGGCTCGACTGGTGGTGGCTCGACCGGTGGTGGTGGCGGTGGTTCTACCGGTGGCGGCGCTTCGGCTGCATGCGGCGTGACGGCAATCCGTGGGCCACCGGCAACATCAACGTCCTGCTGGCCAGTGCGCACCTCACAGGTCGTACATTTCAGGAATACTTGGCGGGGCGAGAGATCATTACTACCCGGTGGCAATGCAAGCTCCTGACCCGGGAAAATCCGAGGATTATCAAACCGGGTCGCATCACAGAACTTACCATCGACCCGTGGCAATGCGTTTGCGCGCTGGATCCAGAGGCTAACGGTGCGCAGATCCCCGCGCCCACTCAGGGTTACTTCCGGGAATTCATGCGTGCCTTTATCGTCAACAACCGTCAGCGCTGGCAGTGTTTTAATATCCGGATTCTTTTTCAACCACGCTTCCGCGATCATATCGACGGTATCGTACTCGACCTGATTGTTCTTAAACATATCAGGGCGCACCACGAAGCTTGTATGCGTGCCGTGAATATTCTTTTCGTTGTTGAAAGCGCGGGTCAGCTTGCCCTGCCCATGTACGGGAGACGTCGCAAAGTTACCATGTCCGGTAACACGCTTCTCAGATTTTTCCTGATGGATCTCGGTAACGAGATGCGCGCTGAATGCAGCATCCAGCGTGAATTGAAGGGTGGGTGCGATGGAAAGATCCGCCGCCGAAGCTGCATCGGCAATCGCCTGAACGCGCTCTGGCGTGATGGTCTGGTTCAGCGCAACCGCGAGGGCTTCAATCTCCGCCTGCCCAGCGATCGGAATGCTTTTCGTAGTTTTGGTCGCAGCGATCCCCGCCTGCGCTGCTTCTGCATCGGCGCGGTTCTGCGTGGCAATCGCCTGCATCTGCTGCTTGTAGCCATCGAGTACGGCTTGCATTGCGGCGAAGACATCGGCGGTTGTGCTCTCGCCTTCACTTTGCCGCATCTGCGTTTCAACCGCCGTATACAACGCGCTGGATAGCTGCGGATCCCCGTTGCGGAACAAGGGCTTCAATTGATCGAGAAACACAGTCTCTTTGCTTGTCAGAACTGGCGCCATAGTCTTTATTCCTTTTCATTGCCCAACGCGTTGCTTGCCGTCGTTCGGGAGCGATACTCTAGAATAGGTAATAGCACAAAAGTGTGACACTTCTGTTAAGATTGGGTTTAGAAAGTATTAATTTTCTGCCGCCCCCGCAAATTTTGCCAATAAGTAATGAAAAATCAATATATAGGCCAACGTGCGGCGGCCGATGCCGAAAATGGGCGCGTTTCCTCGAAAAATTCAGAAAAATCCCCGTCCACCGCCGCCTTGGGCGTGCCACCCGCTGACAAAAAATTAATATCAATATAAAACAACATCTTATTTTTTAATACGGCGTCCGATATAGGAGATTTCGCAACTGTCATTTTGTTTAATCTTGACTGAACACACTAAACGCCATAGGATCGCCCCATGAGTAAAAAAGCACAAGAAACCATAGAACGGTTCGTCGAGCAAATGGGGTTGGTGGCGCAAGCTGATGGTCTTCCGCGCATTGCGGGGAGGATCATGGGGCTGCTGGTGATTCAAACCGGGCCCTTTAGCTTCACAGAGCTGGCAGAGCAGCTACAGGTCAGCCGCGGCAGCATCAGCACCAATACGCGGCTGCTGGAGAGCCTGGGTGTTATCGAACGCGTCACCCATACGGGCGAGCGTCAGGACTATTTTCAACTGGCACCCAACCCCTATGCCAAACTGCTCGAAGGCGTTGTCCAACGCATGAGCAAAGCACACGCGCTGGTGACCTGCACGCAGGAAGCCCTGCCCAAACGCATGAAATCCGCCCAGTCCAACCTGAATGATCTGGGCGAATTCTACCGCACGGCTATCAAAAACACGCAATCCATTATCAAAAAGCTCTGACGTGATGAAGCGCACTTCCTTCTATCCAGCCCGGTTCGGGGCAATGCTTTGCAGCGCACTGCTAGCCGGGTGCTCGCTCGCGCCGGAATTTGTCCTGCCCAAACTATCGGATAGCACAGGCTATACTGAGAACGCCCTGCCCGACGAAACCGCCTCCACTGAGGGTGCACAAGGCACCGCCCAGCGTTTTGCGGTAGAGCAGGATATTGCCGCGCAATGGTGGAAAGTATTTGAATCAGAACCACTTAATGAACTCATTACACGCGCCCTGAAAAACAGCCCCAGCCTACAAGCAGCAGAAGCTCGGCTGAAACAGGCACAAGAGAGCCTTGCCGTACAAGAGGGCAGCTCGCTCCCCTCTGTCGATATCAATGCCAGACGGAGCCGGCAGAAATTCTCCAGCGCGGCCTTTGGCCAGCCCAATAACCCAAGCAACATCTTCACCCTGTATAATGCCTCCATTGATGTCTCTTATGGGATTGATATATTTGGTAAATTAAGAGGGGCCGTAGAATCACTCGAAGCGGAACAGGAGGCCGAGCGTTATCGCTACGAAGCAGCTTACCTCGCGCTCACCAGCAATATCGTTACCACTGCCGTGCAGGAGGCCTCCCTCCGCGCACAGATCACCGAGCGCGAAGCAATGCTGGCGCTGGCACGCGAGCAACTCAGCATCTTAAAGGCCCAGCTTGCGCTGGGGGGCATTTCTCAACAGCCCGTGCTGGCGCAGGAAACCAGCGTCGCACAGCTAGCGGGCAGCATCCCATCCCTGCAACAGCTGCTGGCACAAACCCGTAACCAACTGGCCATTTTGATTGGACAATCACCCGGTGAACCGCTGGACGTCACCTTTGACCTCGACGCCCTGCACCTACCGGAAACATTACCGGTTAGCCTGCCTTCCCAGCTGGTTGAGCAGCGGCCAGATATTAAAGCCTCGCAGGCACTCCTGCGCGCAGCGAATGCACGCATTGGCGTCGCGACCGCCAATATGTTGCCCCAACTCACCCTTACCGGAAGCTATGGCAGCACTACACCCAACGCATCCGACCTTTTTTCGGCCCCGAGCGTGATCTGGAATTTCGCCACCGGCCTGACCCAACCGCTGTTTCGTGGTGGGGAGTTGCTACACCGCAAGCGTGGCAGTGAAGCGGCCTACGCGCAGGCCGATGCGGAATACCGCGCCACCGTGCTCACCGCCTTTGCCAATGTCAGCGATAGCCTCACCGCCCTGCAATATGATGCCGAAACGCTGAAAGAGCATGCCGCCGCCGCACAGGCTGCCGCACAAAATAAAGACCTGGCGACCACGCAATACGAATCCGGAAGCATTAGCCAGTTGGCGCTGCTGGATGCCCAACGCAATTACCAGCAAAGCCAGATCGCGCTGATTCAGGCGCGCGCAGCACGGCTGGCCGATAGCGCGGCGCTGTTCCAGGCGCTGGGCGGCGGCTGGTGGAATCGGGATGCTCCAGACGCTGGCACACCAGACGCCACGCCTCCGTCAGAAACCGCGCCGGCACCTCAGGAAGCAGTCTCTGCCGAACCCACAGAATCAACAAAACCCGCGGAACCAGAAACCAGCCTCGAAGAAGCACCATCCGCGCCGCAAGCAACCCTACCTGCAGGAGAAACGAAATGAAGAAGAAGCGCATGATTATCATGCTGTTGATTGTTGGCCTTATTTTAGGCGGCATCTTCGGATTTCAGGTCTTCAAGGGCATGATGATTAAAAAATACATGGCCTCCATGGGCGGACAACCGCAAACAGTGTCCACCAGCGTTGCCAGCATGGAAGAGTGGCACACCCATCTTGAAGCAGTCGGCACCCTGCGCGCAGTCCGGGGTGTTGACCTTGCAACCGAAGTCGCTGGCGTGGTGGATACGATCCCGTTCGACTCGGGTGAAACCGCCACCAGTGGACAGTTACTGCTGACCCTGCGTGCCGAAAATGATATCGCCCGTCTTCATGCACTGGAAGCCGCTGCCAAACTGGCAAAGAGCACGTATGAGCGGGATGTTAAGCAATTGGAGGCAAAGGCCATTTCGCAGGCAACCGTCGATATGGATGCCGCCAATCTTGCCAGCGCCAACGCACAAGTCGCCGAGCAGAAAGCGCTGGTGGCGAAGAAATCCATCCGTGCCCCCTTTGCGGGACAGCTTGGCATTCGCAAGGTAGATGTAGGGCAATACCTGAATCCCGGTGCGGCCATCGTTACCCTGCAGCGGCTTGACCCGATCTACCTGGATTTCTACCTGCCGCAACACGCCCTGTCGCAAGTGAAAGAAGGGCAATCCGTGGTGGTTAAAAACACCACCTATCCAGACACACCCTTCACGGGGAAAGTCACCGCGATCAACAGTAAAGTCGATGAGGCAACACGCAACGTGGAAGTCCGCGTGACGCTTGAAAATCCCGAACATCTGCTGCTGCCAGGTATGTACTCAACCGTGAGCATCAATATCGGAGAGGCCGTGCGATACCTGACACTACCACATCACCTATAACCCGTATGGCGACACCGTGTTCGTGACAGAAGAGAAAGATGGAAAGCTCACCGCCGCCCAGCGCTTTGTCACGCTTGGCCCCAAACGTGGCGATCAGGTGGCCATTTTGAAGGGCGTCGCCGAGGGTGATACAGTCATCACCTCTGGCCAGATTAAAATTCAGAATGGCTCGGCCATTGCCGTGAATAACAGCGTTGTCCCGGACAATAAAGCAACCCCTGCCCCAAGCGATCATTAGTCATGAGCTATACCGAACTTTTCATTCGCCGACCGGTGCTTGCCACCGTCATTAGCCTGGTGATTCTGGTCATTGGCCTGCGTGCAATTTTCTCGCTGCCGATCCTGCAATACCCACGTACGGAGAATGCGGTCGTTACCATTACCACGGCGTACTTCGGCGCCGATGCCGATGTGGTGGCCGGGTTTATCACCACCCCGCTGGAGAATGCAATTGCACAGGCCAACGGCATTGATTTCATGAGCTCCTCGAGCACCACCGGCTTAAGCACCATTAGCGCCTCGCTGCGCTTGAACTACGATGCCACCAAGGCGCTGACTGAGATCAACACCAAAGTTGCCTCAGTGCGCAACCAGCTACCGCCGGAATCGCAACAATCGGTGATCAGCGTCTCCATCGGCCAGACGACCGACTCCATGTATATCGGCTTCGGCAGCAACGTCTTGCCCTCGAATAACATCACCGACTTTCTGGTGCGGGTAGTGCAGCCTAAATTACAGGCTGTCCCGGGCGTACAGACCGCAGAACTGCTTGGTGGCCAGAACTTTGCCCTGCGTGCATGGCTAGACCCGCAGAGACTCGCGGCCTATCACCTCACCGCTGCCGATGTCAGCACCGCACTGGCGCGGAACAACTACATATCGAGCCTTGGTAGCACCAAAGGGCACATGGTGCAGATCAGCCTGACGGCTTCCACCGGATTGCATTCGCTCGACGAATTCAAAAAAATGATCGTGCATCAGGAAAATGGTGCACTGGTGCGTCTGGAAGACGTAGCCAATGTCTCACTCGGCTCGGATGATTATGAGTCGCAAGTAGCGTTCGATGGTAAAAAAGCGGTCTATATCGGCATCAAAGTTGCCCCATCCGCCAACCTGCTGGAGGTAATTGACGGCGTCCGGGCAGCATTCCCCGACATCCAGTCGCAATTGCCGCAAGGCCTCAACGGCGAGATCGTTTACGATGCCACGAAATTCGTCAACAGCTCTATCAACGAGGTCGTTCGTACCTTAGCAGAAGGGCTGCTGATCGTTACCCTTGTGGTCTTTGCCTTCCTCGGGAACTGGCGCTCGGTGCTAATTCCAACCATCGCCATTCCACTCTCGCTGATCGGTACTTTTGCGGTGATGCTGATGTTTGGCTTCTCGATCAACCTACTCACCTTGCTGGCGCTGGTACTCGCGATCGGGCTGGTAGTAGATGATGCCATCATCGTCGTCGAGAACGTCAACCGCCATCTTGAAGAAGGAAAAAGCCCCTTCGACTCCGCCGTTCTTGCTGCACGTGAACTGGGTGGGCCGATTATCGCGATGACCATCGTACTGGTCGCCGTCTATGTGCCACTAGGATTCCAAGGCGGCCTGACCGGCGCACTCTTTACAGAATTCGCCTTCGCACTGGTTGGCTCCGTAACCCTTTCTGCCGTCGTCGCCCTCACCTTATCACCCATGCTCTGCTCACGTATGCTGAAGCCCCACTCGAAAGAGGGTGACGGCTGGGAAGAGCGGCTGGTCGTTGCGATTGACCGTCGTTTCTATAAGCTACATACCTTCTACTCTCGCCTGCTGCATAGCAGCCTGAATCCCATTTCCGTGACCATCACCTTCGCGCTGATTGTCCTTGGCAGCATTTACTTCCTGTATGGCGGTGCCAAAAGCGAATTGGCGCCGCAAGAAGATCAGGGCATCGTCATCGCCATGACCTCCTCCTCGCCCACCGCCACGCTTGAGCAACGCCAGCTCTACTCCAAGCAGGTCTACGATATTTTTGCGAGCTACCCAGAGACCGACCACGTCTTCCAACTGGATATGCCGGGTAAGTCGATCTCCGGACAAGTGCTGAAACCATGGGATAAGCGCACGCGCACCAGCAACCAGATACAGCCCCTCATCCAGCAGGATATGAGCGGCCTCTCCGGGGTACGTGCCGCCGCCTTCCAGCCACCACCACTACCGGGGAGCCGCGGCCTGCCCGTTCAGTTCGTCATCCAAACCACCGAATCGTTCGAGCGACTGAACGAAGTCGCCAACGATTTCGCGGCCGCCGTACAAAAAACCGGGATGTTTATCTTCCTCGACACCGACCTGAAATTCGACAACCCTCAAGCTACGCTCGCCATCGACCGCGATAAAGCCGCACAGCTCGGCCTGACCATGAGCGATGTCGGTGCCGCACTTTCAAGCATGCTCGGCGGTGGCTATGTCAATTACTTCACCCTGTCCGGGCGTGCCTATAAAGTGATCCCTCAGGTGCAACAGGACTTCCGCCTGAACACTGAACAGCTCGAGAATTATTACATCCGCACGGGCAACGGCACCCCCGTGCAGCTTTCAACCATTGCCCATATTGAAACGAAAACCGTGCCGCAATCCATCAACCATTTCCAGCAGCTCAATTCCGTCACCGTATCCGGCGTACTGGTACCCGGCATTACCACCGGTGGCGCGCTCGACACCATGCGCGCCCTCGCAAAAAGCGAATTGCCGCGCGGATACCTTATTGATTATGCTGGGCAATCCCGCCAGTTTATACAGGAGTCCAGCGGCTTCCTGCTGACCTTTGGCTTTGCCGTGATTATTATTTTCCTGGCCTTGGCCGCACAGTTTGAAAGCTTCCGCGACCCTCTGATTATTCTCGTATCGGTGCCGATGTCGATTGCCGGTGCGCTGATCTTCATCAATCTCGGCATTGGTGGTGCCAGCCTGAATATTTACACGCAAGTCGGGCTGGTCACGCTGATGGGGCTCATCAGTAAGCACGGGATTCTGATCGTCGAATTCGCCAACCGCCTGCAAGAGCAAGGAAGCTCAAAACGCGAGGCGATTGAAGAGGCCGCCTCCATCCGTCTGCGACCAATCCTGATGACCACCGCCGCGATGGTACTGGGCGTACTGCCACTCATCCTTGCCAGCGGAGCGGGTGCTGTCTCGCGCTTTAATATGGGGCTGGTCATTGCCTCGGGGCTGACCATTGGCACCCTGTTTACCCTGTTTGTTGTACCCGCTGTCTACATGGTACTTGGTGCGGATCACCACAAAACAGAAGGCGCCATCCCTCCCGTTGCACCAGCGCAGCCACCGCAACCATAGACGTGCCGCCACGGGTCACCCACCCAGCACACAATTAAAATCATACGGTTAAAAGAAAAATATGGCCAAAGCCAACAAGCTGGTGCTGCTGAGAAGAATCGAACTTCCGACCCCGTCATTACCAATGACGTGCTCTACCACTGAGCTACAGCAGCGCGCCTGAATGTAAAGAGGGGGGTCTTTTGCCATAACTGGGGATTGCCTGCAACAAATGATTTTGCTACTATGGCGCGATGACACAGCCTTCATCCACCGCTTCTACGCGAAAAGGCAAGCTCGCTGCGGCACTCAAGCGCAATATGGCGCGCCGCAAACAGGCGGCTAGTGCCGCGCAAAAGCCGCGCTCAGCCACATCTGCACTCTGTCAGGCACAGGACGCCGCGAAACAACAGCGCCTTAAATCCGATGGCAACGCATGAGCCATCACCACCACGATAAAAAACACAAAAAACTTCTGCAGTTTCTACGTAATCGGCATGCATTGCGTATTAACCAGCAAGCAGAAGTGCATGAGCGCAACCGTGAACTCGACCGCGAGCGTGAAGAGGAAATGCGCGAGGCAGCCCTTGCCTCATCCCGCAAGGCCGAAAAAACCGACGGACAGGGCAAACCTGTCTGGAGTGCAAAGATGCAGGAAATCCGGAACAAAAACACAGGACGCAAGCAAATGGCCGCCGATCGCTGGAACCGTTTTGCCGGGACCGAAGGCGGTGGCGGACGGGGCCGTTAGCGCCCTCGTGTGGAATCCGCCTGCTGATCGAGCAGTTGGTCTACGTACCGCCCCACCGTTCCGACTAATTCGCGGGCAGTTTTTTGGGGGTCAAGCGCAGACGAGGGAGCGTCTTTCTTAGGCTTGCGCGCAACCAATGTGGCGTGGAAGGCCTCAGGAGCAACATCTGACGGCGTGTCGGCTGCCGGTTCCTTCTGGGCTAACACCCGTGCAATTTCTGCCTTGTGCAGCTCTACCTCTTCATAAGCAAGGTCCAGGCCCTGCTTACTAGTAGACAACTGCGTAACCCAGCCATCGACATAATCGAACAGATGGTCCCCCTTCAGTAGCTCCTGAGGGTTACTATCCTTATAGCTTGTACGAGAGGGCGGGGGCGTACCCACACCCGCAACCTGACTTTCAACCGAGCCATGCTGCTTCAATATCTCCAGAGCCTCCCATGTCACGGTAGTTTTAATGGCATCACGCTTGGGAGCATATTCCAAACGATTGACAACACGGTGACGGATTTTCTCTATCACTTCAGGAGTCAGCACTGCATCTGCCGACACCGACGCATTCTGTGCAGCCAAGGCATTCTCAATATCCTGATCGTAGCCAGTTTGCATGGCCGCCGGGAGAAGGGAGGACACCACGCGTGCGCTCGTCTTCTCATTCAGCACGGGCTCCAGATAGTGCGTAATAGCCTGAGAGATCCAATCGTCCCGCAGGGTAAGGCTGGGCGGCAGCGTAGCCGTAGAGCGACAAAGCATGGCTGTCACATAGTTTGCGATGGCGTCTTTCTCGTCTGTTGTGAATTCAATCATACTTCACTTTCATAAGGTTAGGCTGTTAGTATAGCGCATTATTTCGTAAGATACCATGACAGTTCTATGACCGTTGTGGCCTGCCTCAGGCGGCCGCCGCGCGGCCAGCGTTCAGTAGCCCCTCAACGACCCGGTCAATCCGCAGGATGGATTCACCCTGAACCGTTGGCTTGGGTTTCCGGATTACTTTTTCCTCCGGCGAAGGCCCGGTTAATGCCCGCGACAACTCCTGGCGATGCTCCAGCATGTCGTCACGGCATTGTTGCAGGGAAAGCTGCGCCGAGAGGCTATTTCCCTTAAGAATCGGATCCAATACGTGGGCCACCGAGCGCTCAAGAGAAGCCTCGTCCAGGGCATCAATCGCGTGCTTATCCTCGCGTAGCAACTTCCATTCGGCAAAGGTCTTAAGCGCCTGAATATCTCCCGCTGACAACGACTCTTTCGGGTGCGGCACCTTCAGAAGCGTGCTGAGGGCGGCATCAATGCGAGGCAAATCCTCATCCCGCAATAGCCGCATCTCTGTTTGCCGAAGCTCTTGCTCCACCACCTTCAGGTTGTTTGGCTTTTCATCTGCAAACAGCTTCAGTTTATGGCGTGCCGTGCCCTCATTATAACCAATGATGCCGCGGGTAATGTCTTCCAGGAACAGCTTCAGCACATGGTCGTTCGTCTGGCATTGAGCATGCCGCCTGCGGTCCGAGAAACCCAGCTCATAAAAATCACGATAGGCTTTCGCCTGAATGACAGAAAGATCCTCTACAGATAGGGATATCATGCGTACCACACACTCCGGTTAATATATAAGACCCCTACTATACAACAACCTTTGAGAGGCTTTCATGACAGTTTGATGAAATCTCCCTGTGTATCACCTGCAGCACCCGCTTGCTTTCCGCCTCTGGGGCGCTACAACTCGGCCTATGCCTATACAACCCGACCATTGGATCCGCAAACAAGCCCTTGAAAAAGGGATGATTGAGCCGTTTGTAGAAAACCTCACCCGTGAGGGCGTGATTTCCTATGGCCTGTCGTCCTACGGCTACGATGCGCGGGTATCAGACGAGTTCAAGATCTTTACCAATGTCGATTCCGCCATTGTAGACCCCAAGGACTTCTCCCCCAAAAGCTTTGTCGATCGCAAATCGGATGTTTGCATCATCCCGCCGAACAGCTTTGCGCTGGCCCGCACGGTAGAATATTTCCGCATCCCGCGCGACACGCTGGTGATCTGCCTCGGCAAAAGCACCTATGCGCGCTGCGGGATTATCGTCAACGTCACCCCGCTTGAGCCAGAGTGGGAAGGCCATGTGACGCTGGAATTCAGCAATACCACCCCCCTCCCGGCAAAAATCTATGCAGGGGAAGGTGCCTGCCAGTTCCTGTTCCTCAAGGGCGAGTCCGTGTGCGATGTCAGCTATGGCGACCGCAAGGGCAAATATATGGGACAAACTGGCGTCACCCTACCAAGGGTCGAAAAAAAGCAGGCCTAGCGCGTCAATTCATGGTGATGCCGCGATTCATGTCCCGTTGCTTCATATACTGATTGAACACCTCCCGCGCATCCTGTGCGGTGTCCGCGACTTCATCAAGGCAGCAGACACGTTCAAACTGGAGGATGTCCTGCTCCCGGTTGGGATAAAGAATCGGGTTACTGCGGTAAGCAGCGTCAATCGCTTCCTTTTGTACCAGATAGGCCGCCCCATCGAACACCCGCTCGGGTGCATGGATGCCCTCCTCCCCAACAATCATTCCCCCGACCAGAATGATCCTTTTGTCTTCGAGAATGCTTTGGTAGGGCGATTGCGCTACATACGCCAGGCTATCCGTGACAGAGGCGGTGAGCTCTTCGACACTGGCCATGGGTGCCTCATAAATCTGCGCCATCGCATGGCGCTTGGCGGCGGCCTGCAACATCTCGAACTGGTGGGCAGGTAGCTCCGGAAGCCGCGCCAGACGGTTACAAAGAAACTCCAGGTAATCGTTACCAACAGCCTGCAATGTGGCGGTAAAACCGCTACAGTCTGGGACATCGCTTTTGCTGTCGCGCAAGGCTACGATTAGCTTTGCTATTTCACCCCTGTCCAAACGCGCGGTTGAGCCTGCATAATCAGGTAAATGTGGCTTAAATCCCATAGATCACCTATTCTTTCCTGAGGCCGGAGGATGGTAGCGCGTGAATAGCGCATCAAATACCTGACAGGACTTTGCAGCGATAGTGAGCGCATCCTGTACGGCCAGTGTATGGAAAAATTGTTCAATCTGCTGGTCGGCATCCATTGCCGGATCCATCGCGGCCAGCATTGTTTTGAATTTAGCATCGACTTCTGGCTTCAGCATCGCGTAACGGCTCAGGTGAAACTGGTGATCTTCATCGATAACCCCCTGCCCCTTGAGGAACAGGAAATAGCGTGAATCCGGCAGTGCCAGAAATTTCTGCGAGGCCTGCTGGTATTCCTGATGGGACAATCCATCAGGTAAAGATAATAAATGCGCAAGCTGCATGTCGGCATGTGCTTCGCACAACTCCTGATACCGCGCCTGAGTAAGCCGATCCAATTTGCCGATCTCAAAGACCAGCACATCAATAAAATCATTGGTAGGCGCGGTCAGGGCGCGTATGGCAGGTGCATTTGCTTGCGGGTATTTCAGCGCCTCCAGCTGTTTTGCCAGATCCACAATACCCGATTTATAAAGCAGCTTATTGGGACTCTCTATCTGCATCCGTCACGCCTTCATTAGGCGCTGACCTTAGCAAACATTGGTTAAATATCTATGAATCTATGCCCATAATGGGCCATAACCGCTTTACACCCCCACTCTGCCTGATATAGCGAACCCATGGATAAGCTTTTCATCACGGGCGGACGCCCACTTTACGGCCAGATCCGCATCGGCGGGGCAAAAAACGCGGCGCTACCCCTCATGTGCGCCGCGCTGCTGACGCACGAGAAAGTCACCCTCGACAACGTCCCCTACCTTGCCGACATCACCACCATGGCCAAGCTGCTGGTGCAACATGGCGCCGCGCTTTCGCTGCGCGATACCTCGCCCGGCACGCTCTTCCACCCGGCGACCCCCGGCCATTACAGCCGCGAGTTATCGCTGACCTGCGAGACGATCAATAATATCATTGCCCCGTATGACCTCGTGCGCACCATGCGTGCTTCGATCCTTGTGCTGGGGCCCTTGCTAGCGCGTGAAGGCCGCGCACAAGTATCGCTGCCCGGTGGCTGTGCCATCGGTGCGCGGCCTGTTGACCTGCACCTCAAGGCAATGGAAGCCCTCGGCGCAAAAATCACCCTCGAAGAAGGCTATGTGCTGGCTGAAGCCCCCGAAGGCGGCCTGATCGGTGGTGAGGTGCATTTCGAGAAAGTCTCCGTCGGCGCGACCGAAAATATCCTGATGGCGGCCACGCTGGCCAATGGCACCACCACCATCACCAACGCTGCCTGCGAGCCAGAGATTACCGACCTCGCCCAGATGCTGATCTCCATGGGGGCCGACATTGAAGGGCTAGGCACCACGACCCTGACCATCCGCGGGGTCGCTGCCCTCTCGGGCACCCATTACCGGGTGATCCCTGATCGCATCGAAACCGGCACCTTCCTTGCCGCCGTCGGTATGACCGGTGGTGAAGTGGAGCTGCTCGACACCCGTCCTGAGACACTTCGTATCGTGATCGACTACCTGCAGCAGATCGGCGTTGAAATTGTAGAGCACAACACCACCCTTCGGGTGAAGCGGGACATCACACAACCGCTCAAGCCAATGGACATCACCACTGCCCCCTTCCCAGATTTCCCAACGGATATGCAGGCCCAGCTGATGACCCTGCTAACACAGGCCGAGGGCGACTCTACCCTGTGCGAAACCATCTTTGAGAACCGCTTCATGCACGTGCCCGAGCTCACCCGCATGGGCGCAAACATCACGGTTGATGGCCATTGTGCCACCGTCCATGGCCGCACTCCACTCAAATGCGCCCCCGTCATGGCTACCGACCTGCGTGCCTCGGTCTCCCTCGTCATCGCCGCGCTGGCAGCAGAGGGAAGCAGCACCGTCCAACGCATCTACCATCTCGACCGCGGCTACGAACGGCTGGAAGAGAAGCTAAGCCTCTGCGGCGCCGATATTCAGCGCACACGGTAAGGTTAAGTATTTTTTAATAGTATCCGCGTACAGTGACTAGATGTCAGAGCCTGCAAACATAATACCGAACATCAAGCAGTTTCTGGATACGAAGCTACCTGCAACCGGTGGCATGCACACGCTTGTGCTGGGCGAACAGCATGATCACTCAGAACATCTGGCATGGTTGACTGCACATTTGGACAGCTTAAGAGATACCCATAACGTAGGCACCATTGGCCTAGAAATGCCCGTGTTGATAAATGTATTTTTTTGGGCATATCAGGATGGAAACCTGAAAGGCATGTTGGGCGAAGAGAATGTAAAACCCTACATGGATGCAATTTTTGCGGCTTCTCATGACCCGGAATTCACCGATCATGCGCCGGAACAAGCAAGATTAGCCACACTTGCCTTAGATAAAGGTTTTCGTGTTGCCGCATACGACCCCCGCTTCGCTACGGCAAAAAGAAAAGCAGCTATCGCTACCAGTTGGGACAATATAATAAACGCGGTGTGTGATTCGGCGGATCCTTCCTCGCAAAACCAGATAGAATGGGGCTTTCGTCTTGATCCATCTCTACGGACAGCGATCAGTCATGATCGCACAATGAAAGCCGATTGGCTAATTCACGAAGCAGAGTGGATATGCAATGCCTATCCAGAATACCGTACCCGTCTGAACGCGATCGAGCATCTGGATACAATCGGTCAGAAAAAAATTCGGCAGGGCAAAATCACGGAAGATGCACTGAGCATGTGCCATTTCAATGCCATGTCAGTACCCGACAAAAATCATATCCTGATCATAGGCCACAACCATATAAATGGCGTTGGATGCCTGTATGGAAATGGCCCGAAAATTCATGAACAGCATGGTATCGCGAACCATCATCTTTTTGCGTTACAGGGCATGCAAAAGCCCCGCCCACATCAAGTCACGCGCGCTGTTATCGCTGGGATTGCAATGGCCGATGATATAGAAAGTGGCATTCTTAAACATGAGTATGATGGCGTGCATAAATTATATACGGGATCACAAGACACAGTCCCATTGCTTAATATCGAAACGGGTGAAGTATCATCGCTTCCACCCCCTGCAGTACCCAAAGTGGCTAACCTGGAAGAGAAATTCCCACGCTACGGAACCATCAGCGATCTATTCTCGGGCAAAAAAAGGCGCCAGGAAAAAGATATGCTTTATGCCAAAACACATATTAACCCGTTAATGGTTCCTGAAATCAAGGCGGCAGCCGCTAACATTGCCATTCAAATGAATGGTCCTTCTAGCCAAATAGCACGATAATTGCTGCACTGCACTAAATGCTGGAAATTCATAAGAAATTCTATTATATTGCGCTCGTATGACCATCACCCTTACATCCCCGCTGACCCTCGCTGTGCCGAAG
>JAUIBB010000109.1 GCA_030427685.1 Alphaproteobacteria bacterium | reverse complement strand
GCAAAACGCCATCCACCGGGTGGATCCTCAGGCGCATAAAATCCAGCCCCTCTTTATTTCGATTGATCCAGACCGGGATACTCCTGATATTGCATCAACATACGCCTCTCATTTCGGATCCGATATGGTTGGGCTGAGCGGTAGCGCTGCCCAAATCAAAGCGGTCGCCGAACATTATAAAGTTTATTATCGCAAGGTAGAAGACAGCGACTCCGCCCTCGGCTATGTAATGGATCACTCGGGCTTTATTTACCTGATGGGGCCCGACGCTACCTACATTACCCACTTTGCCCACAACGTATCGGAGCGTGAACTTGAAGAACAACTACGTCGCTATGTCCGCTAGCCGCCTGCTGGCCGCGCTGGCACTGACGCTATTGCTCCCCACCCTTGCCCTTGCCGCATCGGTACATTTCAGCGAGCTAACCATTCCGATGCATCCCGGTAGCAATGCAGTTGCCTACCCCACGATCCTGAGCGATCAAGACGATAGCATTACCAGCATCACCTCGGACTGCTGTACGGCTGTGGAACTGCATACCCACGAAATGAAAGACGATATTATGCGGATGCGGCGGGTCAAGCAATTGCCCCTAAGTGCTGGCACGGCGATGGTCTTTGCCCCCGGCGGCCTGCATATTATGCTGATTGGGCTGAAAAATCCGCTAACCGAGGGCGAAAAGTTTAAGCTCACCTTCCATTTTGCCCATGCGGCAGATGAAATGGTCACCTTCACCGCCACCCACTTGCATGATGCGACAGATTCGCATAAGCATGGCGAATGAGCCAAAAAAACTACCCCCCAATCGCCAAACGTCGCGGCCTGATGTTTGTACTTTCCTCTCCCTCCGGCGCAGGAAAAACAACGCTCTCACGCCGCCTGCTTAAGGAAGAAGAAGGCGTAGACCTCTCGGTTTCCGTCACCACCCGCCCGATGCGCCCCGGCGAAGTGGATGGCCGCGACTACCATTTTATTACACCGGAAACCTACGATACCATGGTGCAAAACGATGACCTGCTCGAACATGCGACGGTCTTCGACTACCAATACGGCACCCCCAAAGCGCAGGTGTTGCAGGCGCTTGAACATGGCCATGACGTGCTGTTCGATATTGACTGGCAGGGCACCCGCCAATTGGCCGAGCAGTGCCGCGAAGATCTGGTGAGTGTGTTTCTCCTCCCCCCCACGCTGGGTGAGCTGGAGCGCCGACTCCGTACGCGCGCGCAAGACAGCGAAGCCGTCGTGCAGAAACGCATGGCAAAGGCCGTCGAAGAGATCTCGCACTGGGAAGAATACGACTATGTCGTCATCAACGAAGACCTCGACCACACGATGGACCATATCCGCCGCATCCTGCATGCGGAGCGTTTCAAACGCTGGCGCCAGCGGGACATCGTCGGCTTCGTACAGAATCTCTGCAAATCCGCTTAGACTGAGGATTTCACGCAATTGTCACACACGCTGACAACCGGGGATGCTACCCTGCAAATCCATGTCTTACGAAATTGTGCACGCCACAGCGCTTACCCATGACACGCCGATTGTACTGCGTGGCAATTGCCATATCGTGGGCGATATTCCCGACAAAACGCAGATTACCATTCACGGCAATGCCAATATTGTTGGCAATATCGGCCAACGCGTCAAACTGCGCTGCTATGGCAACCTGCAAGCAGACCATATTGGCAAGGAAACCCAGATTACCGCCTTCTCTGTCGATGCCAAAAATGTCGGGCAAGACAGCAATATCACCACAATCCGCGGCGGAATGCGGCTTGAGGATGTCTCCCTCCGGGTACATCTGGATGCGGCAGAAAGCATTTCCTTCAAAAATGCCTATAGCTGCCTTACCGCACAAGCTGGTGACCGAATCAAGTTCAACCAGCTTGGCAGCAACTCACATCTGGTAGGGCATAATATCGAGGGAAAGACCATTGGCCATAGTTGCTCGATCAAAGCCCGCGGCACGGATTGCATTGCCAGTACCGTCGGCGGCCACACCAATATTGAGGCAGCACGGAACGTGAATATCAGCACGCGTATCGACCCCACCGCCACGATCTATTACGGACATGCGAATCGCTCAAAAGCACCCAAGAGTCCGGCCAAAGCGCTCCCAAGCAGCTTCATCCGCAATCTGGGCCATAATATTATGTACGACCCAAAACAGAAAGCCTACTGGGTGCCAACGAGCCTCATCGACCCTGAGGAAGGCCCAAAAATCAATAGCCCCTTTAACATCGACCTCTATTGCGCAATCATCAACAATCCCGGCGCAGTCATCACCTCGATGCGGCCGGCAGATAACGCCCTCACCCCCCATTATATATTGCAAGATGGCACGGCAGACCACTACAGCATCCTCCAAAGTGACGGCAGCAAACAGGCACATGAACAGTTGCGTGACGCCATCAGCGCCTATCTGGATAACCTACAGCTGGGGCGGCATTAATCCAGTGCCCGCGCTAACCGCGCGAACATAGAAAGGTCGCACTGCTCTGCACGCAAGGTTGGATCAATCCCCGCGCGCTCACATAATGCAATCGCATCCACCCCCAGTGACTTTAACGACTGGCGCAGCATTTTGCGGCGATGGTTAAATGCTGCCGCTGTCACCTTCTCTAGCTGTGCAAGGCTTACATCCTCACGCGGGGTCTCGCGGATAGTGGCATGCAGTACCGCCGACATGACCTTGGGCGGTGGGCTGAAAGCCGTGGGCGGCACATCAAACATCATCAATGCATCCGTATATTGCCGCATGATAACAGATAACCGGCCATACTCTTTCTTGCCGACATCGGCGACCATGCGCTCTGCCACTTCCTTCTGGAGCATCACCGTGAATCCGGTGAGGGCTGTACGGCCTTGTGTCGCGGCGAGTTTCAACCAGTCAATTACCAAAGCCGTGCCCACATTGTAGGGCAGGTTGGCAATGACCAACCGCGGAGCAGAGCCGATAGTACTAATGTCAATTTTCAGCGCATCCGCCTCATGGATGGTAAAGCGGTCGCCATACTGCTCCTTCAACGGCGCCAACGCCGCAAGGCAGCGCGCATCTTTTTCAATGGCCGTCAGCTGCGCCGGGTTCGCCGCCAGAATCGCGCGGGTTAATCCACCGGGGCCGGGGCCCACCTCAATCACCTGTGCTTGTGAAATATCTCCTGCCGCGCGCACCACCCGTGCCAGCAGCTGCGTATCCAACAGAAAATGTTGCCCCAGCGATTTTTTAGGATTCAGCCCATGCTGTGCAATCACTTGTGTGAGGGGTAAAAGTCCGTCCTGTTCCATTATTGGTCACGCACATCAATGGTGGCGTCACGCTGCAAGTTACGCAGGTGTTTTTGCGCCTCAAGGTCCAGCTTCTCTTCAAAGATTTTCTGGCGCAGCACATCGAGATCCGGCGCATCAATGCCCGGCTCCTGCCGCTCGCACAGCATAACCAGACGGATTGTCTCCGGCGATACCAGCGGCTCTGTCACCTCACCAACACCAAGGCGCGACAAGGTGCTGTTTTGATCCGGTGACAGGCTGCCCATTGTCAGCCGTGAAAATGCAACCTTTGCCGGCACAGGCGTTGTCGGCAGCCGGATATCCTCACAACTCCCCGGATTATGGCGTAATATCTCGACTGCCTCTGTCAATTGGTGCCGCTCCTGCTGATCGGGGTGGGGGGGGATCTCAAGGGTAATTTGCTTGATAATCACCTTCGTATCGGGAGATGATTTTTTCGTCACTTTACGATCGAGCAGCTGGATAAACTGAATAATATTCCCCGTGCGCAAGGGGGGCGTCACCGACTTTGGCTCCAGCTCCGCCAGCGCATGCTGGATATCGGGTGGCAAGGTCTCCTCCGCAGCCCAGACAGGCGGCGTAAATACAACGTCCGTACGCCCGGCATACGTTTCAGCCAACGCCCCGAACGATGTGCCATCGGCCAGTGCCGACTGGATCGCATCAATGCGCTCTTTGATATCGTCTTCCGTACTGGTGGGGGTAATCGGCACCAATAAAGCTGCGAAATGAAATTCGGTAACGCCGGGTGAGGCTTCTTCTGCCTGTTGTGCCCGCAAAACCTCATCCTGCGAGATGCTGACATTGCGGCGCAATTTGCGCTGTACTACCTTGTTCCAGGCAAGCTGCGCACGCACCTGATTCTCCAGCGTCCGCAGCGAGAGCCCCTCTTCAACAATCTTCTGCTTCAGAGCGCCGGGCGGAAGGTTCTGCCGTTCTCCCAGCGCATCAATGGCCTGATCGACCTCTGTATCTGAGATGATGATCGCCTGCCGCTTTGCTTCCTGCATTTCAAGCGTTTCATCAACCAGCGCCTGCAAAACCCGTGGGGTAATCTGCTGCTTGTTTTCCTCGGTCACAGGAATATTTGCCGTCGCCATCAGGAAATCCCGCCGCGCGTCTACATCCACCGACGTAATGACATCGTCGTTCACCGTCGCGACAATCGTCACCTTCTCCGCCTGAGCAGGCATTGCCACTGCCAGCCAAACGCCCAAAAGACACCATCCCATACGCTGATTACGGAGCACCAAAAAGCCCTCCTGCACCAGTGTTATCCAGCGTACTAAGCGTCCCTCCATAGCCATACTCTCCTAAATTTTTGAGCGCGAACCGCAACATAAACTGTGTTGTTGGCTCAACGTCACGGTCACGGGTATAGATCCGCTGCACATCAAATGAGACATTAAAACACTCGTTCTTGTAAACAAGTCCACCATACGCAGTCACGAACTGATTGAGGACAAAGTTCCGACGGCCACCCCCATGAATACTCCAATTATCCGAGAAAGGTACGGACATATCGAACTGCCCTTCCTGACTATCTGCCAGGAAGTTATTGTTATCAATCGTATTGTAAGCCCCCCTCAGGTAGATCCAAGGCTCCACATATTGAAGAGAAACCTGCCTTCGATTGGAAGAAAGTGTCTCATTATCAAGTGCGAAACGATAGGTCAGAATATAAGGTGCCGAGTTATAGGCGACGCGCCCGATATAATCTGAGAATGACTCGCGAGGACGCGTAGAGTTTGGAAAAGGGGTGGAATCAACATTGTAGTTCTGCCCAAGCATGCTCTCAATCGACGTACCATCCGAGAACAGGTATTGACTGCGTGCACCATAGGCAACACGTGGGCCGCTATCAAAGAGATCCAGCCCCGGCATCCGGTTCAGTGAGAAGAGGTTGGTATCAGAAAGCTCGAGTAGCTTACTATCCTCATTGGAAATCGTATTGGGGTTTCCTCCACTCGGCTGCAACACGCCCAGTACAATTGGCTCAAGCGTCCAGCTATCCTTACCGAATGTTTGAATCAATGGGTAACGCCACTCAAGCCCCGCCTGTGGTAGCAACCGATAGGTTGTCTCATCTCGCAGCATGCCATTAATGGGGATATCATGTGTACGGTACACATCCTGACGCAGGTTCAACGTCGTTGTAAGGATATGTCCGCTATCCGTGACGTATGGCAGCGTAAGCCCTGTTGTTACAGACAATCGCTGCTGGTCGATGCCCTGCTCACGCGCCAACATCTGGATATTGCCTGCAACGTGATAACGTAATCCGTAGTCATCTGGG
>JAUIBB010000108.1 GCA_030427685.1 Alphaproteobacteria bacterium | reverse complement strand
GTCGGGGCCATTTATGCGCTTCGAGACACTTCTGCCGTAAAAGAGTTTATCTGGTCCCAGCTAAAAACCATGTTTGCAATCGCCCCCATCAGCATGATTTTTTGCTATTTTATCGCGGGCTATCTGCAACGCGTGATTTCCAATCCGATCATCTCGATCACCAACGACGCCAAAATGCTCGTCAATCGCAGCTGCCAGGATACATACCTTATAACCAAGCGCGAAGACGAACTTGGCCAGTTGGCAGAGGCCTTTAATAAAATCATCCGCGTCATGGATAGCCGCTTTCAGGACACGGTGCATAGGCATGAAAAACTTCTGGCCGCTTATAGGCTCAACATGCGCACCTACGAAAAGCTGATAGAGGATTTTGAAGTGACTGCGGGTGCGTTCACTACCTACACAGATATGACAATGCAACATGTCTTTGGTCCCTCGGTCCAAGCATATTTCGAATACCAAACAGATGTGCTTGAATCACTAAGCAACCACACCATTAAATTAGAAGGCTTCCAACGCCTTGCAAAAATCTATGAGCGATCAATCCAAACGCAGAAAGTGCGAGTAGACTTACAAGAGTATCTTGCCTCCTTTATTGTCTCCCTCAAACAGCACTTGCCCTTTTTATCCCTTATCTATCCGAAGGAAAAGCAGGAGCCACTTATACTACAGCTACATAAAGAAGCCTGGGATGAGATATTCCTTATCCTCCGCGGCTTATACTATTCTATGATCGGCATCGTACAGTTCGTGCCTGAGCTGGAGGTACTTGTGGACTCCGTCGGAGGCGAACTCCGGCTGACATTTAAAGAAAAACGCAGCGCATCAACACCCGCCACTCCCAACACAACCACACAAGAGGAAGAAGGCGCACTTGCAGACTTGCTTGCTAAGGCAAACATGCCATTTGCCCGCGACTATCATGCTCCCGAAGCCCCCTATCGAAAAAATAGTATAGAAGACCCCTATATGGCCGATGAGTTTTTAAGCGAGGAAGCACTACAGCGTCCCCAGTTGCAATACATCCTTGAATCACTCAGCTACATTGCCAATGCCAATGCGATTGGCGTACAGCATTATTTCGAACCGAGAAATTTTACGCTGCATTTCTTTTTGGAGCGCAGTCTAAACACTGCCCCACTCCCCTTCACCAAAGAAACTCTACTCGCATGAAAACCACCACAACTGAAACCGACGCTCGCATCGGCGACCGCATCCGAAAACGGCGAAAACTCTTAGGGTTCTCGCCACAACATTTTGCTTCATTGCTGGGCATCAGCTATCAGCAACTCAGCAAATATGAAACTGGCGTGAATCGGGTAGGAGCCGCACAATTGGCTGTAATCGCCAAGCTGCTTGCCATTGAGGTAGGCTATTTTTACAGTAACGAGCATGCATTCCTTCCCCACGGCCACAACCTTAAGGCAGATTCGTTCCAAGCAAGCCAAATCCTCAATGAGCCGGAAACAAATACATTGATTAAGAATTACGTTGCGATAAGAGATTATCGCACCCGAATGGCCCTAGTGGAGCTAGTCAGTAGCATCACCAAAATGATAGCCAAAAAGGCAGGGACCAATGAACAACAAAACGGTTAACGATAGAGTCGCACAACGCCTTAAGACCATGCGGCTCATTTTAGGCCTCTCACAGTCTAAGCTGGCTGAACAGCTGGAGTTTAGCGCCCAACAACTTCAGAATTACGAATCCGGGAAAAGCAGAATTAATTTTGATACGCTAGAGCGTATCAGCGCCGCGCTTGGCAGTTCCGCAGAAGAGGTTCTGGGCAAGATGGAAGATATAGTACCAAACTTCAATACGCTGATGCTTGGTCTGGATTTTGGTCCACACCATGGGGATACAAAGACAGACTTGCTCTATGAAATTGTCAGTCTCCTGAGCGGCCCAGACTCCCAGACAATGAAAGCAAATATTTTAGAATTGCTTAAAGCTATTGAAATACAGCGGCCATCCAACAGCAGCACCTGAATGGAATAGCCCCTTCGCGGCCAGATTATGAATTCTTGACCGTTCGGCCCGTTTTATAAGGACAGGTAAACCTCTCTAGATGGATGCCTATATCATATATAAGGGCAGTGCGCGTTAGAGTTAGGCATAAGGAATACTGAGAGATCGGTGGGCCGTTGATGACTTCCACAGCCAAGTTTTCCCAGTTCGAACATATCTCCCGCAAGAGAACTGCAAAAAGCGCCCGCACGCGCAGCATTTCACGCATTCACCGCCATGTCCGAAAAGCCAATTTCCAGCAAATTCCTAAAAAACACTCCCTAATCCCCGCCCCATCGACGCGCGGCAGCCGTCATAGACCAAAAAGAAAGAGGGAGAACGGCAATCCGCCGCGTTATGCCGCCGGATAAATCCCGCGCAGCACGGCTGGCAGCTGGTCTGCCAGGTCTTCGGCAATCAGGCCCGGCCCGATGCGGTTCGCCGCTTCGGCATGCATCCACACGGCCGCGCAGGCCGCCTCGAAGGCGGGCATCCCCTGTGCCAACAGCCCGGCGCTGATGCCTGCCAGCACATCGCCCGAGCCTGCGGTGGCCAGAAACGGTGTGGCGTTGCAGTTCTCGGCCAGCCGACCGTCCGGCGCGGCGATCAGGGTGCGGTGGCCTTTCAATACCACCACCGCATGGCTGCGCTGCGCCGCCTCGCCCGCCTGTATCTCGCCAAACAACGCAGCGAACTCGCCCGCATGCGGTGTCAGGATCGTCGGCGCATCGATGGCGGCGAACAGCGCATCCGGGGCATCGGCAAACACGCGCAAGGCATCGGCATCCAGCACCGCTGGTTTTTTTGCCTTTAGGGTAATAAGCACGCGCGCGCGTGTGGCAGGAGAAATACCCGCCCCCGGGCCAATCAGCACCGCCCGCACCTGCGCAGGCGCAACCAACGCAGCGAATTCCTCCTCCGTCGTCACCTGTTTGGTCATAACCGCCTGCAACGAAGCGGCATAGATCGGCAGGCTCTGCGCGTCGCAGGCGACCGAAACCAGCCCCGCCCCACTGCGCAGCGCCGCATAGGCGGCCAGGCGGCTGGCGCCCGTACATTGCCACGGGCCGCCCGACACAATCACATGGCCGCGATCATACTTATGCCCTTGCGGCTGCGGCCAGCGCATCTGCTGAAGCCAGACTGCGGGACTATTGGGCAGCACTGTCATCTGTTTGCTTCTCCTGAACCGTGATCTGTTTCCCCCATGCGATCTGAGGGCATTTGACCTTGACGCAGAAAATCCACCTGCGCTTGATGCATATCAATCCATTCTTCTAACGCCATATTATTTCTTATAGCATGGAATCTCTATTGGCGCATTGCGCGGCGGCATTTTCCGGGCATCCGGGGATCTTCGCCGCGTTTTTTCTGGGCGGGCTTACGGGCAGCCTGACGCATTGTTTCGCCATGTGCGGGCCGCTGGTCGCCGCGCAAACCGCCTGCGGCAGTTGCAGTTCGTCACCTTCGGCCCTGTCGCTGGGCTACCATCTGGGCCGGTTGACAAGCTATGGTGGGCTGGGCTTCGCCGCGGCCTTCCTCGGCAAACAGATCGCTGCCTTGCCGCACTGGCACATTGTCGCCGCCGCCATGCTGGTGCTGGCGGGCGGCATGTTCCTGCTCAGCAGCCTGCCGCGGCAGAAGCGTTCCATCTGCCGGGTGACTGCAAAAACCAACTATGTACGCGGCGTGCTGATGGGCTTTATGCCCTGCGGCCTAATCTATGCCGCGCTGATGATGGCCGCCACCCTCGCCAACCCGTTCAAGGGTATGCTGGCGATGTGGCTGTTCGTGCTCGGCACCGTGCCGGTGCTGATGCTGGCGCATCAGGGCGCCGCCTTCTTAAGCCGCAAATGGCAACCTGCTGTTCACCGTGTAGGCCGCGCGGCAATGGCCATGAACGGCATTCTCTTACTGGCAACCGCCATCAACACTATAGGGTAACCACGATGCAGCAACTCACCACCGCACCCACCAAATACAACGAAGAGGTTATCAAGCTCTTCACCCTCGCATCGCTTTTCTGGGGTGTGGCAGGCATGCTGGTGGGGCTGATCATCGCCCTGCAGATGGCCTTCCCGGACCTTAACTTCGAGCCGTATTTCAGCTTTGGCCGCCTGCGTCCCGTGCATACCTCGGCGGTGATTTTCGCCTTCGGCGGCAACGTGCTGTTCGCCACGTCCTACTTCGTCGTGCAGCGCACCTGCCGCACGCGGTTGTGGAACGACAAGCTCGCCTTCTTCACCTTCTGGGGCTACCAGCTGTTCATCGTCATGGCGGCGGTCGGCTATCTGGCAGGCGTCACGCAGGGGAAAGAATACGCCGAGCCGGAATGGTACGCCGATCTCTGGCTCACCGTGGTCTGGGTGGCCTATCTGCTCATCTTCCTCATGACCCTCAAAAACCGTGAGGAGCCGCATATCTATGTAGCCAACTGGTTCTACCTCGCCTTCATCGCCACCGTTGCGGTGCTGCATCTGGTCAACGGCCTGTCGATCCCGGTCTCGGGCCTTGGCGCGAAAAGCGTGCCGGTCTGGGGCGGGGTGCAAAGCGCGCTGATCCAGTGGTGGTACGGCCATAACGCGGTCGGCTTCTTCCTCACCGCGGGCTTCCTCGGTATTATGTATTACTTCATCCCCAAGCGCGCCAATCGCCCGGTCTATTCCTACCGCCTGTCGATCCTGCATTTCTGGTCGCTGATCTTCATTTACATCTGGGCCGGGCCGCACCACCTGCATTACACCGCCCTGCCCGATTGGGCGCAGACGCTGGGCATGACCTTCTCGATCATGCTCTGGATGCCAAGCTGGGGCGGCATGATCAACGGCATCATGACGTTATCCGGCGCATGGAACAAATTGCGTGAAGACGCAGTCCTGCGCTTCATGATCGTGGCGCTCGCCTTCTACGGCATGTCCACGTTTGAAGGCCCGCTGATGTCGATCAAGGCCGTCAACTCCCTGTCGCATTATACCGACTGGACCATCGGCCACGTGCATTCCGGCGCGCTGGGCTGGGTGGCGTTCATCAGCTTCGGGGCGATCTACCACCTCGTTCCGGTGCTGTGGAAGAAGAAGGAGATGTACTCCATGCGCCTCGTCAACACCCATCTGTGGATCGCCACCATCGGTATCGTGCTCTACATCACCTCAATGTGGGTAGCAGGCGTCATGCAGGGCCTCATGTGGCGCGCCTATGATGCGATGGGCTTCCTCGAATACTCGTTCGTCGAGACGGTCGAGGCCATGCACCCGTACTACATCATCCGCGCACTCGGCGGCCTGCTCTATCTCAGCGGCATGCTGATCATGGTCTATAACTGCTACAAGACGATCACCGGCTGCGCGCGCACCTGCGCCACCTGTACCTGCCCGAAGGAGACCGCGAATGCTTGAGAAACACAAAAAGCTGGAGCGTAACTCCATCTGGCTGCTGATCTTCATTATCCTGGTCATCGCCATCGGCGGGCTGGTCGAGATCGTGCCGCTCTTTCGCATCGAGACCACCATCGAGAAAGTCAGCGGCATACGTCCCCTCACCCCGCTGGAGCTGGCTGGCGAGCAGATCTATATCCGCGAAAAC
>JAUIBB010000107.1 GCA_030427685.1 Alphaproteobacteria bacterium | reverse complement strand
AACATTCATATGACTTTATAGAATTGGTCTCTTATTTCTAGCGGTGTCCATACCGCGAAGGGGAGACTTATGACGGCAGACGGCTTACCAAAAATCCCCTATAATCTGAAGAATTACTACTTCACGGGGGTAAAAAATTCGCCCGGCAGGATCAAATTCTTCAAGGCATATTCAGGGATAGATGTTGATATGCTCTTCCTGAATCCACTCAATGAAAAGATAGAGCGTCTTAAGGCTCAAGGTGTTGTTCCAATTAGGGAAACGACGTTCAAGGAAGTTTACAATAACCCCAACCATCCTGGAAAAAATGAAAAAAGCGGTTATTTCTTTAACATAGCCGATCCAGACCATTTTGCTATTTTTTGTGACATCATGGAGATTGCCAATCCCGACGGGTTAGCTAAGACTCTTGGTCTCTATGGCCAGAAATTCACGGATGCGATCCAAAATCATACCGGAAAGCACCTCGCCCGTTAGACTGCTCTCAAAAAAAACCCACCTGATTGCTCAGGCGGGCTTTTCTATAATCTAGTTAGACTTACGCAGCCATGGCAGCTTGCTTGCGCAATACGACCAGCAGTTTGTCCTGAGCAGCTTTCACGTCTACTTTTTCCGACGCTGCGACTTCGCCGCTGAGGCGATGCAGGGCGGTTTCATAGATCATACGCTCGCTGTACGAACGCTCAGACTGATCGACGTTCTTGTGCAGGTCACGCACCACTTCGGCGATGGCGACGAGGTTGCCGGAGTTGATTTTTGCTTCATACTCCTGCGCACGACGGCTCCACATGCCACGGGCGATTTTAGCGCGGCTTTTCAGCGTTGCCAGTGCCTTCGTGATTTGATCGGTAGACGAGATCGAGCGCAGACCCGCTGCCTCAGCACGGCCAACTGGCACGCGCAGGGTCATTTTGTCTTTTTCAAACGCGATCACGAATACTTTTAGCTCATAGTCACCAATTTTCTCGGACTCATGCCCCAGAATTTTGCCGACGCCGTGGGTTGGATACACAACATACTCACCCACGCCAAAATGACGCTTGCTACCGGCCATCATAGGCGCAATTGCGGTACGGCTATGGGGACGGGCAACGGCATGCATTGGTGCTTTTTGCTGTGGCGCACGATCCAGCGTTGTACGCGTATCCAGTGCTGGGCGCACCTGCTTGGCTTTTGCTGGCGCCTGCTTCACGGTCTTTGCTTTTGGCGCTGCTGCTTTCGCGGTGCTCTTTACCAGCTTAGGTGCCGCCATTTTTTTAGCGGCAGGCTTTGCGGCAGGGCGCTTCACCGATGCTTTTTTTACAGCCGCTTTCACAACTGGCTTTTTAGCGACGGTCTTTTTAGCGGTTACTTTCTTCGCTACAGGTTTCTTTGCCACAACTTTCTTAGCTACGGCCTTCGCGGCGGTTTTTTTCGCGGCGGTTGGTTTCTTGCTGCTAACGGCCTTCTTTACCGTTGTTTTGGATTTTTTCGCTTGTGGTTTTGCTTTGGTTGTTACTTTTGTTTTCGACTTAGTCGCCATGTTCAGGTCACCTTGACATTGGAGGTATCGATGGTTGTCCATCCACCCTCTTACGTTAAACAACGACACCCGCCACCTTATGCTGGCGGGAGCCAGACCAAACTACAGTAGGATACCAACAGGATGTCCTGTTAAAGGTCTACCTATCGGATGTATGCTGTATAGCACAAATTTCCGTACAATAAAACCGTAAATATTTAGTTAATACTGCAACTATTTTTCTTGAAAAATTTTAAATATATATAAATCAAGCCATTGTCGGAAATTAAGGAAACGAGATTACTTCGATTCCATCGTCGCTTCCCCCCTAAATCGCCTGAACGGGCATTAAAACAAGCGGTGAATTAGTCGCCACTTCCCGGATTAGGGCTAAAGAGCGTCTCAAATTTATTTTCAACGTCTTTATAGGCGTCCGCATCAGCGGGAGCCGGTTTTTTCTTTGTAATAACAGGCCACTGCATCGAGTAGTCACGATTGATTTCGACCCAATTGAGCAATTCTGGTGTTTCCGGCTTGATGGCCTCGATCGGGCATTCTGGCTCACACACGCCGCAGTCAATGCACTCGTCAGGGTTAATCACCAACATATTTTCGCCCTCGTAGAAGCAGTCTACCGGGCAAACTTCGACACAATCCGTGTATTTGCAGCGGACACAAGCATCGGTAACAACAAACGTCATAATCCCCTCTTACAATTCAATCGCCGCATTTTTACGCGCGATTCGCTGAATCTGCAAGCGACGCAGCTTTACTTCTCCCAACGCAGCCTCAGCACGTAAGAGCAGCAGGGCAAGGAAAAACGCCACAAAAGCGACCAACATTAACATCAGCGGATGCAACATCGAGGGAGCAATGCTCGGGCCATCAGCCCGTAGCAGGCTCTCCCCCTGATGCAGGCTGTTCCACCATTCCACCGAGAATTTTATAATTGGCAGGTTGATAGCCCCCACCAGTGCCAGCCATGCGGTGGCGACTTTTCCGCGCATATCATGCCCACCGGCACTGGCGAGCCCCATGTAGCCGAGATAAAGCATCAGCAGGATCAGCACGCTGGTCAACCGCGCATCCCAAACCCAATAGGCGCCCCAAGTCGGCTTTCCCCACAACATTCCGGTCAGCAGGGTAATCACGGTAAAGACGGCACCGATAGGTGCAGCCTCGCGCGCCAGCACATCCGCCAACGTATGCCTCCAGATAAGGAAGCAGGCAGACATCACAGCAATAAAGAAATACACCCCGCTACTGAGAATCGCTGCCGGGACGTGAATATACATAATCCGTGCGACCTCCCCCTGCTGGTAATCCGCAGGCGAGAGCACCAAGCCCAAATAGAGCCCGAGTACGCCGCTCAGCACCGCAATGGCGACGGCCAACGGCAACAGAACACGGCTGATACGCAGAAAACGCGCAGGATTAGCGAAGCGATGCATGAAAAACCTTAAGCAATAACGTGCCGCTGTTAAATACTAATGCCACCCGCTGAGCGCAAGCTGGAATCGCTCTTTTTAGCAGACCGCGTGCGGATTGTTGCTTGCGCTGGCAGGATGTTTCTCTACCCTTACGGTAAAGGATAAGCAGGATGCAACAGGGTGCAATGGATCGATTACTGGCAATCATGGCGCGGCTACGCGACCCTGACGGCGGCTGCCCGTGGGATCTGGAGCAGGACTTCGCCAGCATTGCCCCCTACACGATTGAAGAGGCCTATGAAGTAGCCGATGCAATTGCACGAGGCGACCACCAGCACTTGAAGGAAGAACTGGGCGACCTGCTCTTACAAGTCGTATTCCACGCCCAGATTGCCAGCGAGCGCAACCTCTTTACCTTTGAAGACGTCGCCACCGGCATCAGCGACAAAATGTTTCGTCGACATCCACATGTATTCGGGGATGCAACGATCGAAACCGCCGAGGCACAAACCCAAAACTGGGAAACGATCAAAGCCGCCGAACGCAAAGATAAGCAACAAAGCGGCATATTAGCGGATGTACCTACAGCCCTCCCCGCCCTGATGCGTGCGCAGAAACTGCAATCACGCGCTGCGCGGGTCGGCTTCGATTGGCCCGACACGCGGGGCGTCATCGCGAAAATCCGCGAAGAGCTGGCCGAAGTGGAAGAAGCCATCGAACAAGGCGACCAGCCCCACATCGCAGAAGAACTCGGCGACTTACTGTTTTCAGTGACCAACCTCGCACGCTTTGTCGATGCGGATGCCGAAAGCGTACTTCGCGATGGCAACACAAAATTTACGCGCCGCTTCGAGGCGATGGAAGCCATGCTGGCCGCACAGGAAAAAGACATCCGCAAGCTATCGCTGGAAGCGCTGGAAGCGCTCTGGAATACAGCCAAAGAATCAGAACGAAACAAGGCCTGATACAACCCCCACAAAATAGATGCGGATAGTTTTACCCCCCACCCTTTACAAGCGCCACCCGCGGCTTATGCTGTGCCCCATAAATAAGGAGGCCATACCGTGCAATTCCCAGATATCACCCCACTGCTCAATCAGGTGCACATGCAGCTTAGCTTGCTGACAGTGGGTGAGTTGGGGTTTGCCGTTGCCGTGCCAATCCTGGCGTTGTTACTGCGCGTTCGGATCAAGGCCGCCTTCAAACGCCAAAAGCAGATTACACTGGGCAATGGCTTTTTACGCTTCATGGCGCCCCTCATCAGCCCTATTCTTGCCATACTCATCAGCCTGCTGGGCATTGCTTCTTTTCGTATGTTCGAGGCAGACAGCCTGCTATTGCTGTTTACCTTAAAACTTTCCATTGCCTGGCTGGCCGTCCGCCTGATTTACATGATGGGGTCACAACAGACCGCTGGCTGGCTGATTGCGCTGGTCGTTGCCCCAATTACCTTATTGCAGCTCTTTGACGTCTGGGACCTAACCGTCGAAACGCTGTCCTCGATCACTTTTTCACTGGGCAGCACCAAGCTTTCTGCATTTCTGGTACTCAAAGGCGCAGTGGTCATACTGGTAATGCAATGGCTGGCCAGCACTTCGGTCGGGCTGGTTGATACGCGGCTGCGGCGGATAAAGAGCATGCGTGCCAGCAACCGCACACTGATTATCAAACTTTTCCAGATCATTCTGTACTGCCTGATTATTCTCTTCGGCATGCAGATGCTGGGCATTAATCTCAGCGTGCTCGGCGTTGTTGGTGGTGCGGTCGGGGTTGGTATCGGGTTCGGCTTGCAGAAAATCGCCTCAAACTTCATCAGTGGCATTATCCTGCTGTTTGAAAAATCCATTGAGATTGGCGACCTGATCGAATTTGCTGACGGCACCATGGGCTTTGTGCGCCATACCTACGCACGTTATACCCTGATCGAAAGCTTTGATGGGCGCGAGATCATGGTTCCCAATGAAGAGTTCATCAGCCAGCGCGTCATCAGCTGGACGCATAGCACCAGCAAGGCACGCGTAGAAATCAACGTACAGGTTTCCTACGATGACGATCTCGCGCTGGCACGCCAACTGATGCTGGATGCAGCGTTGCGTCACCCCCGCGCCCTGTCTAACATGCCACCGGAATGCTTCGTGACTGAATTTGCCGATAGCGGCATCAACCTGCTGCTCTTCTTCTGGGTGGGCGATGTGCGCGACGGGCGGTTTGGCCCCAAAAGCGACGTAATGCTGGATATTTTTGCCCGCTTCAAAGAGCATAATATTACCATCCCGTACCCGCAGCGCGTGCTGCACATGCAGCCAGCAGCAATCAACAATCCGGGAGAGCCTGCATGAGCAAAATGGTCATCGGCGGCGAGGAAATACTCCCCGGCGAGCGTCGGCAGCTCGCGTTGACCGTTGCCAAACTCTACGACTTTACCGACATGAAAATCCCCGTCGAGGTGGTGCGTGGTCACGAAGAAGGCCCGGTGCTCTTCATCTCAGCGGCAATCCATGGCGACGAGATTAACGGGGTCGATATTGTTCGTCGTCTGCTCAAGCATCGCTCGCTTAAAAGCATTCGTGGCACCCTGATTGCGATCCCCATCGTCAACGTCTTTGGCTTTAATGATAAATCCCGTTACCTGCCGGATCGGCGCGACCTGAACCGCTCGTTCCCCGGGGCAGAGCACGGGTCGCTGGCCAGCCAGGTTGCCTATATCTTCCGTACTGAAATCGTCAACCAGGCGACGCATGGCATCGACCTGCATACGGGTGCTATCCACCGCTACAACCTGCCGCAAATCCGCGCTGACCTGACCTCCCCCGCCAACTTGCTGTTAGCCAAGGCCTTCGGCGCGCCAGTGATCCTGAACGCCTCCGCTCGTGATGGATCCCTGCGCGAGATGG
>JAUIBB010000106.1 GCA_030427685.1 Alphaproteobacteria bacterium | reverse complement strand
GGTCAATGGGCTGAAGGGCGCGGAATACTCTTTTAACGGCCATTATCTGGCCACTTCTTCACTGTCATTCCTGGCGTCGGTTCCCCTGTTGTTTTCTCTGGATGAGAAGAGTGGTTATGGTGGATTTGGTGCCATCATGATGGGGCGTATTCCCTTCCTCTTTGGTAGCATCAACACTAAATTTAAGAACAGTAAGAAGAACGGCGGCACGGGGGATGTTGATGGTGCGCGCTGGTATACGTTTGCCATGGTGTCGTTCCAGCTTGAGAACTTGATGCAGGGGCTGTTTGGTGGTGCACAGAAAGTAAAAGAAACCCTGCCGGATGGAACGGTGGTCGAGCGTATTATTGACCATCAGGCAGTACGCAAAGAAGCGAAAGAGCGTGCGCGGGAAATCAAGCAGCAGGCGCGTGCTGAGCGTGAGCAACGTAACCATGGTGGGGATCGGCCGTCACTTGTTGAAGGTGAAGATACCCCACTGGTCGTGACAGAAGATGGGGCGTTGAAAGCTGCGCCTCATGATAGTGGTGCTGCGCTTTCAGCAACAGAAGACGCCTCATTAGCCGTGAATAAGGATGGCCAGCTTGTAAAGCAGGATGCAGGTCAGGTCGCAGCCAAGAAAGAGGAGCATGTCCGTACGGATTCGCCAATCCCTCATCTGGGTGTGGGCAAGCGTGAAGTGAACCGGATATCGCCGGAACACTTGGAGCATGGACTCAGTACGGTATCGCCTAACTAGTCATTAGGCTGATCCAGTGACGCAAAAAAAGGGGCGCCGTGGGGCGCCCCTTTCGTTTGTGTGGTGAGTCGCGGCTAGTCTTGTGCTTTGAACTCGACCTCTACACGGCGTTGTGGGGCCATGCAGGTGATCTTCTCGATACGCTTTTTCATCGTCAGGCAGCGGCCATCGGTCTCGGACTTGCCAAGGCCGCGGATATCACCTTCAATCGACGTGATGCGCGAATGCTGGTCAAGGTATTCCTTCACCGTCTGTGCACGCTTATGCGCCAGCTCTTCGTTGTAGGAGTTGGTGCCGATCTGGTCGGTGAAGCCGTGGATGCTGACTTCCATGATCGCAGTTGAATGGTTGATGACATTCACCAACTGGTCGAGCTTGAGCACGCCATCTTCGGTCAGGTTGGTGTTGTTGAACTCGAAATACACCGTGCGCTGTTCCTGCGAGATAGTTGGCAGGACGGGCGCTGGCTCAACCGCAACAGGCACTGGCTTCGGAGCAGGTGCCGGTGGTGGCGGTGGTGGAGCACACGGATCGGTTGCTTCGTTCCACTGGGTGCGGACGCATTCACCGTTGCTGTCGTATACGGGCTTGTTTGCTGAGTTATAGGCGGCGTCTTCAGAGCTTGCTGCAATGGCGCTTGTGGCAACGCTCATGCTAAGCAGGCTAACGCTAGCCAGAAGAAGTGTACGCATTGGGGACTCCCTTTTTTTTATGGATATCTTCGCCTGCCGAGAGGCGAAATGGACGGGCATCATAGCGACTAATGAGGGCAGCGCAATGAGTAAACCAAGGAAGGAAGAGGCCGGGGTGGGGAATGCAGCGCTAGCGCTGGTGCCCGGTATTTTTTTGAGGAGGCTGGCGCAGGACTTCGGTAATGGCCGCATTGATTTCGGTATCGCGTGCGGCGATGAAGTCATTAAGGGCAATGTGCTTGCCGTTTGTATCGGTGAGTGGCTTCGGTGCTGCGAATTCCAGCGCATGGTTCATTGTTGCGTGCCATGCGCTACCCATTTTGGCGATGGGAAGGAGTTTGGAGTCGCCCTGGCTGATGCCGCCAGCAAGGCGCAGGGCAGCACGAATGCCTTCTTCGACATCGGCTGTTTGCGCGAGGGCGGGGTTTTCGTTGACCAGCAATAGCAGGTTCTGGGCGATGTTGATGGCCGCCGACGCGCCATCGGTGCGGGTTGGCTGTTCTGCCACCGGGTTGACGCCGTTATTGCCCCAGTTTGGCTTTAGCCATGCCGGGGTAGGCATGGCGCCGAGGGATTTGATGACTGCAAAATCCGCCGTAATGGCCAGTGCTTTGCGCCGGAGCTGCTCGGAAAGCGCCTGCTCGGCCTGCGCTTTGGTAATGAAACCATCGGCCACGGCGATATCGGCGGCGAAGCCTGTACGGCCCTGCTTGATCTGGTCGAGGACGTGGGTTTGCTGCTCGGTGGTGAGTTCGCCCTTGGCGACGAGCAGGTCGAGAATGGGCGGGACATTGGCAAGTTCGAGGCCGTTTGGGTGCTGGGGCTCGAATGATGGGGGCGGCGGCGGTGATTCCGATGGTTGGTGCTGATCCGGTTTTTTCGTGAAGAGTGCAACGGCAGCTTGAATCAGCCCTCCGATGCCTGCGGCCCATGCCATTAAGCGGGTGCTGGGGCGCGCGCCTGTTTGGATGGCCTCCGAGGCGGCGACACCGGCCGCAGCGCCAATCGCGCCGGAAGCGGCATTGCGGAGGACACTGCCTTGATTCTGGGCTTTGTGGAGGCCAAAAATGCCATTGGTGGTTTCAAAGATGGCGCCGAATGCGGCCCATGAAGCGATGGTCTTGCTGAGTCCGGCTCCGCGCTTTTTACTCAACAGGCCGAATACGGCACCCATGGCGGCCATGACGATGGTCTGCGCGCCGATCATGCTGAGTGAGGACTGTTGTTCCTTTTTCTCCATGCTACCATTCTACATCCTGCCATGGCTGGATGTATGACAGTTTGATGAACTTTTATGCCGTGAAGCGTGGATTATTCAGCTTTTGCGCGTTTTTTGGCGACGGCGCGTTCGATGGCGATAATCATCTGGCCGGCGATGTCGTCGCCGGTGGTGGATTCGATGCCCTCTAACCCCGGAGATGAGTTGATTTCAAGCACTTTGGGGCCGGATGCCGAGCGGATGATATCGACCCCCGCGACCTTGAGGCCAACGATTTTTGCCGACTGGATCGCGATTTTGCGCTCTTCGGCGGTGATTTTGATTTCGGTAGCGCTGCCACCGCGATGGATATTGGCGCGGAAATCTCCCTCGGGCGCGACCCGCTGCATGCTGGCGACGACTTTGTCGTCGATCACGAAGCAGCGCAGGTCTTTGCCATCGGCCTCTTTGACAAATTCCTGTACGAGGATGTTGGCTTTCAGGGATTTGAAGGCGTTGATGAGGGACTCTGCTGCTTTGGTCGTCTCTCCCAGCACGACGCCGACACCTTGCGTGCCTTCGAGCAGCTTGACGACAACGGGTGCCCCGCCGACCATTTTAATCAGCTCGGACGTCTCTTGCGGAGAATGGGCGAAGGAGGTGTTGGGCATGGGGATGGATTTTTGCGCCAGCATCTGTAGCGTCCGCAGCTTATCGCGCGAGCGGGTGATGCCAACCGCGCCATTCAGGCAATAGGCACCGGAAATCTCGAACTGGCGGAGCACCGCACAGCCATAGAATGTCACCGCAGGGCGGATGCGTGGGATGACGGCATCGAACTGGCGGAGTATCTCGCCGCCGCGATAGTGAATCTCCTGATCGCCTGAGCTGATATTCATGTAGCAATGCTGGATGTTGATGAAGCGCATGGTATGGCCGCGCTGGCGGCCTGCATCCATCAGGCGTTTGTTGGAGTAGAGCTCGCGGTCGGAGGCGAGGACCGCAATTTTTAGCCCACTCTCGCTGGAAATAACGTGATCGCGGTAAAACTGGCGTGCTTCGATGTCCGATAGCATGCCCTGGGTAAAGGATTTCTCTGGGTCGATCAGCATGCGCCCTTGCATCGCTTCGCGCCCCAGTAACATCCGGTAGCCGAGCGCATCGCGGTTGGTGAGGGTGAGCTGGATGTTCTGGATGACGTTGCCAATACGGATGGCTGTTTCGATCACCGGGCGGCGCTCGGTATGGCCGGAGGAGGATTTGACGTCACGCTCATCCGCCAGCGGCGCACGGCAATGCACAGTGATTTTGCGGTCTTTCTGAATCGGGTTGACGTCGAAGCGCACCCATTTCTCGCCGCGGGTGCTGTAGATCTGGATGTTCTCGGCATGCAGGGCGCTGGTGCGTGCGCCGGAATCAATCCGCGCCTTGACCGCAGGCAGGTGCAGCGCTGAGAGTTCGCACCATTCTTCTTTGCCGATAATCAGTTTCTGGGTGATCTGCATACCGCCTCGAATAGCCCGTGAAGTGAGCGAGGCTTATAGCAGGCGTTATGGCGAAAGCAATCTGACAATCAGGGGCATGGCGGCCTTGCCACAGCAGGCGCTTCGAGGCGGTGAATTTCTACTAACGGGCTGAATTGCTTGGTTATCCTTGCTGATTGTGGTAGTCTGGCCGTTAGCAAGGGAGTGTTGGTTATCCGTACAGTACCTGGGAATGTTGGGCTTGGTGGGATTGTCCTGATTGTGGGCGTCCTTTATTATACGGATGCCGGCTCGATTCTTTTAAAACATATGCAATCCTTTGACTCGCAATGCCGCAGGATGGCTGCCCCCGCAGGGCAGGTAGCCAGTGACCTTGTCTGTGGCGCGATTGGCGGCGTGGTTGATGGGGTGACCTTGTTGGCCAATACGACCGGCGATGTGGTGCATGCAGCCGAAGAACAGTTTCACCGCATGTTTGACTCTACGTTTGATGGGCTTGGCTCATTGGGGGACTCCTTTACCCATGCAATTTCCAGGCTGAGCAGTCCGGCAGAGCGGTTGAGCAAGATGGCACTTGGTGGCCCAAATGGCCTTGGGGCCGCACGTGATGCGCGTGAGCAGCTCCAGCAGGCCGTCGATAGCTTTACCATCGGGCAGCGCTATCTGGCGCAGGGAAGTGGCGCGGGCGCGGCACTGCCATGGCTGGCCTATGGCGCGTCGCAACCTTCCGGATATGGCCTGTTGTCGCAAATGTCGTTGGGGGATTTATACCGCAATGGCGGTCATGGCGTGCAGGCAGATCCATTGCGTGCGCAAGCCTATTACCAGCAGGCCGCGAATTCATTGGTATTGCTAAGCCAGAGCAATAGCCCACAGGCGCAGCAGCTCCTGCAGACATTGCCAGTCTCGCCGCAGGTGATGCAGCAGCAGTTGTTGCAGTCGATTGCACAAATTAAGGGGCACTAGTAGGCAGCGTTAAGCTGCCAGCGCACCCAACTACATCAGAGAGCCGGCTTTGCCGAGGGTAGAGTTAAGGCTATGGGTTGAGCCGTTGCCCAGCGTGCCAATGCCTACTGCTGCCGCAATCACAATTAAGGCAGCAATCAGGCCGTACTCAATTGCCGTGGCACCACGGGTATCTCGGAGTAATCGTTTCATAAGGCCCCTCGAAAAAAGCCTGCGACAGGGTCGCTGTCGCAGGCTTGTCGTCAATGGTATCATGCGCGCAAAAGGCGCATCACACTAGCTGAGTTTGGTCGCAACGTTGGTGAAGGTCGAGTTCAGCTTGGTGCCGACGCTCTGCATGGCAACGATGGCAGCAACGGCGATCAGTGCGGCAATCAGGCCGTACTCGATTGCGGTGGCGCCGGATTCATTGTTCAGGAAGGATTTGATTAAGGTCATTTGTAGTCTCCAAATAAAGGTGCAGCTATGGCCAGGTAGTTATCACAGTAACGACAGTGCCCTGCACAGGTTGCGCTGGTTTCTCCAGCTAAGGTAATTTATACCAAGAAATCGAGTTTTTTGCAAAGTTATTAAGGGGGTAGGCTATAGATTTTGGGATCTGTTGCAATTAAGTGCCGATGGCCGCCGCCATTGATGTCGGAGCAACTCCAGCCCCGCGTGGAGCTGCTGATGCACGGCAGATAGGCGCTCGGCCAGGCAGGGTTGCATCTTTGCCTGATGCAGCAGGCGTGGATTGAGAAATGCGGGGGATTCATTAAAAATACAAAGGCGCATGACGGGTTCGTAGTAGCGCCTTG
>JAUIBB010000105.1 GCA_030427685.1 Alphaproteobacteria bacterium | reverse complement strand
CGAGTTTGGTGTGACGTCATTGAAAGCGATGGGGGTCGATGCCTCGATGGAAGAGGTCGATACGGTGCTACGCGCGATGTTCGAGCGAGTGTTTGGTTAAGCGGTTGGGCGCTGCGTGAAGCCGGTCGGCAGGTCGCCCTCCCATGGTGTTGCCTCGATGTTGGTTACGCGCGCGGCAAGCGGCCCTTTCAGGCATGCTTCCTGCATTTTTGCGACGCTGGCGGCATCGCCACAGAGTACGGCTTCCACGGTGCCATCGGTACGGTTGCGCACCCAGCCGTTGAGGCCGTTCGCAACGGCATTGCCGCGTGTCCATGCGCGGTAGCCAACGCCCTGTACACGTCCGTGAATGATGAGGTGAATCCTTGTCACAGCCATTGAAAATCACTCCCGAAGCGCGGTTTTTTTGGTAGTTTGGTTGCGCTTGATGTTGAGTGTTGCTACATAAAAAGCAACCTGAAAGGAAGGTTTCTTATGTCAGACCCAGCTCCCAAAACCCACAATCTTGGTGCCTTGTCCGCAGAATTGATCGCGAAGGGCCGTCAATATTACGTGCCCAACTATAAGCCGCGCGAGATGATCCTCGATCATGGGAAGGGGTCTATTGTGTGGGATCTGGACGGCAATGACTATGTTGATCTGGGCTCGGGCATTGCCGTGTGTTCGCTTGGGCATCAGGATCCCGACTTGCTGGCAGCGCTCGATACGCAGTCGCGGAAAATCTGGCATACCAGCAATATCTTCTTTACCGAGCCGCCGATTCATCTGGCAGAGACATTGATTGAGAAATCCGGCTTCGCGAAGCGGGTGTTTTTCTGTAACTCCGGCGGTGAGGCCAACGAGGCGGCGATCAAGCTGGCACGCAAATTTGCGGCAGATAAAGGCAAAACGCCCGAGCAACGGAACATTATCAGTTTCAATGGCTCGTTCCATGGTCGGACGATGGCGACAGTAACGCTTACCGCGCAGCCGAAATACCATGTCGGGTTCGAGCCGATGCCCGGCGGATTCCTGTACTGCGATGCGTTCAACGACGAAGCCGCCATTGAGGCGATGGTCGATGAAAATACCTGCGCGATTTTTGTCGAGCCGGTACAGGGCGAGGGTGGCGTTGTGCCTGCCAAGCCCGGCTTCCTCAAGCATCTGCGCGCGCTGTGCGATAAAGTAGGTGCGTTGCTGATTATCGACGAGATTCAGGCTGGCATTGGCCGTACTGGCAGTTTGTTCGCTTTCGAGCAGGACGAGGTGGTGCCAGATGTGGTGACGCTCGCCAAGGCGCTCGGTGGTGGGATGCCGGTGGGTGCAATGTTGGTTGGCGAAAAAGCATCGGAAGTGCTGCAGGTCGGCACGCATGGTTCGACGTTCGGCGGCAACCCTGTAATGACGGCAGTCGCTCTGGCAGCGGTCACAAAAATTGCGCAGCCAGAGATCATGAAGAATGTTGCCGAAAAAGGCGAGAAGCTGCGCGCGGCGCTCGAAATGCTCAATACGCAGTTCGGGTTGTTCAAAGAAGTGCGCGGCCGCGGCCTGATGATCGGTGCCGAGCTGGTTGAGGCACATGCCGGTAAGGCCGCCGAGATTTCAGAGCTGTCGCGCAAGCACGGGGTGTTGGTCTTGGTTGCCGGGCCGAATGTGGTGCGCTTCCTGCCACCACTAAACATTACGGATGCGGAACTAAGTCTCGGGTTGGAGCGTTTTGCCATGGTCTTGTCGGCCTATAGTGGCAGCCAAAGTTAATGGACGCTGCGTACGCACCCATGCTGGATTGGCTTGCGGGGCAATCCGCGCAGATGGCGGCGATGACCCGGCAATGGGCGAGTATCAATTCCGGTAGCTACCATCTCGATGGTGTGCGGCGCATGCGCGAAACGCTGGCTGCTGCATTTGCGCCGCTTGGTGGCGTGGCGGAGGTTATTCCGCTGGCTCCGATTACCCAGATCAACGCTGCGGGTGAGCGGATCGAGGTGCCGATGGCCGAAGCGCTTTCGATTGTAAAACGCCCCGAAGCTCCGGTGCAGGTACTGCTGGTTGGGCATATGGACACCGTGTTTGGTGCCGATCACCCGTTCCAGCAAGTGACGATGCTCGACGCGAACACCATGAATGGCCCCGGCGTTGCTGATCTTAAGGGGGGGCTGGTAATAATGCTGCATGCGCTGATGGCGCTGGAGCAAAGCCCCTGGGCCGAACAGCTGGGCTGGCAGGTTGTGCTCAATCCGGATGAAGAAATCGGCTCCGTCGCCTCCGACCCGGTGTTAAAGCAGGCCGCTATCGGTAAACAGGTTGGATTGATTTACGAACCTGCCCTGCCGGATGGTACGTTGGCCGGCGCTCGCAAAGGCAGCGGTAACTTCAGTATTACTGTCCATGGTCGGGCCGCGCATGCGGGGCGGAATCCAGAGGAGGGGCGCAACGCAATCGTTGCGGTGGCGGAACTAACTTCGCGTCTGTTTGCCCTCAATGGCCAACGCGAAGGGGTGACAATCAACCCCGGTAAAATCGACGGTGGTGGTGCGCTGAATGTTGTGCCTGAATTGGGGATTGTCCGTTTCAACATCCGCACGCGCGAGGCGGCGGATGAAGCCTGGGCACTGGCGCAGATTGAGCAGCTTCTCACGGAGCTGGGTTCCCGGGAAGGGTTCTCGGGCGAGCTGCACGGTCAGTTCACCCGCCAGCCAAAACCAATGGCACCGCCGATTGCCAAATTGTTCGAGCTGGTCTTTGCCTGCGGACGTGAATTGGGGCTGGAGATCAGCGCCAAACCCTCTGGCGGCTGCTGTGATGGGAATAATCTCTGGAAGTATGGGCTGCCGAACGTGGATACGCTGGGTGTGCGCGGTGCGAATATCCACTCCGACAAGGAAATTGCGTATGTGGATTCCTTCGTGGAGCGAGGAAAACTTTCTGCCTTGTTGCTGATGAAGCTCGCCCGTGAAAACCCGCTGGCTGCGTCCCAGAATGCTTAGATTGCAGGGTTTACAGCCTCTTTTTGACTGAAATTGAGATTCCGTGCTCGACTCTTGCGGAAAGCAACGCTAGGGTGTGCTCCCGTATTTATCTTATTTTATTCTGAGGATTATGTTCCTTCGCCCCGCGACTATTGATGACCTTGATGCCGTTTTAGCCATTGCCAAGCAGGCAGGTTTTGGCATGACCTCGCTGCCGCCCGATATGGCCGTGCTGCGCGCCAAGATCGAAGCCTCTGAGGCCAGCTTTGCCGAGGCCTATGAGAAGCCCGGTCAGGAAAGCTTCTTCTTTGTGTTGGAGGATGGCGATAACGATGGGCATATCGCGGGGACGTGCGGCATCATGGCCAGCATCGGCCTGACGCAGCCGTTCTATTCCTATAAACTGACAACCATTACGCAGGCCTCGACGCAGCTGAATATTTTTTCCAAGCAAACGATGCTGCAAGTGACGAACGATCTCACCGGCTCGACCGAGGTGGGGGCGCTGTTCCTTGAACCATCCTATCGTCGGGATCGTATTGGTAAAATGATGTCGCTCTCGCGCTTTATGTTTATCGCAGCGTTTCCAGAGCGCTTTACGGAAACCGTTATTGCGGAAATGCGCGGCGTGCACGACCTTGATGGCCATTCGCCATTTTATAGTGCCCTGCCACGGAAGTTCTTTGAAATGCCGTTCGCTGAGGCAGATTACGTCAATGCGACGCAGGGAAACCAGTTCATCAACGACTTGATGCCGAAATATCCAGTCTATCTGAGCTTGCTGCCGAAAGCGGCGCGGGATGTGGTGGGGCAGGTCAATGCCGCGTCGGAGCCCGCGAAGCTGATGCTGGAGCGGCAAGGGTTTAAATATACCGGCTATGTTGATATTTTCGACGGTGGCCCAACCCTGGTAGCAGACCGGGATAGCATTGCTGTGGTTAAAAACAGCGTGAGTTATCCGGTATCCGAAATCATTTCGCTTCCGGAAGAAGTATCAAAGCAAATGGTCACCAATGAGCGTTTTGCCGATTTCCGCTGCTCATCAGGACGGGTGGTGGTAACGCCGGAAGGCACAGTACAAATCACCCCACGGCTTGCCGGGCGCATTCAGGTGAAGGTCGGTGATCGCGTGCGCTGCTACCCACTTTAGCAGGCCGTCTTAGTGGCATCTGTTGATCGCGGGTGCAAAAAATGAGGAGAGAAAAATGCAGTATATCAATGGTGCGTGGGTTGATCAGGGAACGGAGACGTTCGTATCGCTGAATCCAGCAACACAGGAAACGCTCTGGCAGGGGAAGGCGGCTGGTGATGCTGAGGTGCAGGCTGCCGTTGCCGCGGCGCGTGCGGCATTCCCGGGCTGGTCGGCGCTGGATTATTCGGAGCGTCTGGCCATTGCACAGGCCTTCAAAGCATCGGTTGACGCAGCTAAGGAAGACCTTGCATTGCTGATCTCTAAGGAGTGCGGTAAGGCCCTATGGGATGCACGCTCTGAGGCAGGTGCTGTGGTCGGTAAACTTGGCTTCTCGGATGAGGCGTTGCAGGAGCGTACTGGTGTCAAGCAGCGCGAAATGAAGCCCGGCCATGCGATGGTAACGCACCGCCCCCACGGGGTGATGGCCGTTTATGGCCCCTATAACTTCCCGGCACACCTGCCGAATGGGCATATCACCCCGGCATTGCTGGCAGGCAATACCGTGGTCTTCAAGCCCAGTGAGCAAACACCGATGGTGGCAGAATGGATGGTCAAGCGCTGGCACGAGGCGGGGCTTCCGGCCGGGGTGTTGAACCTTGTGCAGGGCGAGCGCGATACTGGTATCGCCCTCGCGAAAGCGCCGATCGACGGGCTGCTGTTTACCGGCTCCTCGGCAACGGGCAAGGCGCTGCATGCACAGCTCGGTGGACGCCCTGAAATTATGCTGGCGTTGGAGATGGGGGGCAATAACCCATTGATTGTCTGCGAAACAGAGTATGTGCGTGCTGCGGTACACGAGACCATTCTCTCGGCATTTACCAGTACCGGTCAGCGCTGCACCTGTGCGCGTCGCCTGATTGTTCCCGCATGGGCCAAGGCAGATGCCTTTGTGGATGCGCTGGTGGCTTCGGCAGGACAGTTGACCGTGGGTGCCTACGATGCCGACCCTGAACCTTTTATGGGGCCGGTGATCTCCCTGCGCGAGGCGCAGCGGTTGCTGGATGCTCAGGATGCATTGGAAAAGCTGGGTGGCAAGGTGTTGCTGCGGATGCGTCAGCCGCATGAAGGGCTGCCCTTTGTGACCCCGGCGATTATTGATATGACTGGCGTTAAAAATGTTCCGGATGTGGAATATTTTGGGCCGTTATTACAGCTTTATCGTGTGGCCGATACCGAGGCTGCCGTCGCCGCTGCAAACGATACTTCCTTTGGATTAAGCGCGGCGATTTTATGCGACGATCCTGCGCTCTATCAACAGCTTAGCAAAAAGATCCGGGCAGGCCTGATTAACTGGAACCGGCAAACAACCGGTGCCTCTGGTGCTGGCCCATTCGGTGGTATCGGTGTGAGCGGCAACCATCGTCCGGCAGGGTATTATTCGGCAGACTATTGTGCTTACCCGGTTGCTTCCGTGGAAATGCCGGAACTGGTGCTTCCGGAGAAACTGGCACCAGGCTTAACCATTACATAGAGATTTATTATGGCAATCGCACGGGAATGGCAATTTGACGGGCTGGTAGGTCCAACCCACAACTATGCCGGGTTGGCATTTGGCAACCTCGCAGCACAACAGAATGCCGGAGCGGTGTCGAATCCGCGCGCTGCGGCCTTGCAGGGGCTTGAGAAAATGCATTTTGTGCATTCGCTGGGCGTGCCACAAGCGTTCCTGCCACCACAATTCAGGCCGCTGATGGGCACATTGAAACAGCTTGGATTTGCGGGAAAGCCTGCCGATCTGCTGCAACAGGTATTTGATTATTCGCCAGCATTGCTG
>JAUIBB010000104.1 GCA_030427685.1 Alphaproteobacteria bacterium | reverse complement strand
GCCGCAACCCTTGGCACCCTGCTGCTTCCACTTAGCCTGACGCTCGCCGGATTTGCCGCCATCCGGAATGCCCGTGATTGTACGCGCCTGCTGCGCCTGCTCACTGGCTATGCTGTTGCCTCGACCCTGTTTGCGCTCTGGGAGGTGGGGCATACAGAGTTCTGGACAGATACCGTGAATCTTGGCCAGTACCTTACAGATATCAAAGGTGTTGTCACCGGGTTCCAACCAGACAGTTTCCTGCCCTGGAATTTCACGGGCTACACGATGGTGCGGCGCGGCGCAGGATTACTGGCGGCACCGTTGGCGCAAGGGTTCTTCCTGGCGATTGTGGGGCTTGCCAGCTTTGCCTATCTGCGCCAGCGCTCGCTATTACTTGCATCGGCCATTGCCCTGTTTTGCTTCTATGGCGTGGCGGAAAGTGGCACCCGAGGAGCAATGCTGGCACTGGGAGTAGCCGTATTGGGCTACTTCCTCAGCACCAACCAGACTGCACAGACAAGTCGGCAGAATCGTTTGGCCCTTGCACTGCTGGCACTGCTATCGCTTCCGGTGCTAATGCACCACCTGCTCTACACGGTTACCCTTGCCGATGGGTCGACCCTCGGTCACCTGGAGGCATTGCAGGACAATATAGATAGCATTGGCGATGTCTTACTACTGGGCGATGGCGTGGGCAGTGCTGGGGCAGAAACCGCTTCCGTAGGACGCACGATTCGCGGTGGGGGCGAGGGAGCAATCTTCTCGATTGCCTACCAACTGGGCTTGCCAGGTGCGGTGCTGTTTCTCTGGTTCTTTCATTCGCTGGTGTTGTTACTCTGGAAGCATCGTCACGCACATGGCACTGCCGGCGAGTTGGCACGTGCACTTGCCTGCCTTGCGGTTGGGACAGGCTGCAGCATGCTAACTTCTGAGCATGTGCTCACTTTCTCTGGTATGGCCGCCTTCTGGTTTCTGGCGGGGGGCTATCTTGGTTATACCTGTCACCGTACCGCCTTACCGGAGGAATAATGCGCCGCGCCCTTCATCTTACTGCCACCCCATGCCTTTGCGGCGAGCAGGCAACCCGTGCCGTGCTGACCCGCGACCGCTACCTGCTGCCGGTACATGTTGCTGTCTGCGCGGCTTGTGGGCTGGTACATACATCACGCAATATCCAAGGCAGCGCCTTAACCGCATTTTATCGTGACCACTATCGGCGCTACTACGAAGCCATGGACTGCCTGGCAGATATCGAACAGGTGCACCACATTCACCAGCACAATGCCACGTACCGATTACGCGAGATTGGTGCCGTAGTACCTAAAATCTCTTCGGTGCTGGAGATTGGTGCCGGGCTTGGATACTTCCTGCGGACCTGCCGCGACCATGGGGCAAAGGAGGTGCTGGGGTTTGAGCCTGGCACGCTCTTTCGCCACTATGGCATGCAACAGCTAGGGCTTGGTGCGCAATTGCGTGGCGATGATTTTCTGCACGTGGATTCGCTTCCCTTTGCGCCACGATTGATCGTGCTATTCCATGTATTCGAGCATCTGGCAGACCCGCGTGCCTGCCTTCGCTGGGTGGCGCAGCATATGCATGGTGATGGCACCCTTGTCATCGAAGTGCCAGACATCGCCGGCGACTGGCGGCGCATGGGATTGTTTCATTTCCACCTTGCGCATCGCTGGTATTTTTCGGCACAAACCCTGTCGAACCTCCTGGCGGAAGAGGGGTTTGCTCCCTATTTTGTCAGTCGCAGCGATACGGATGGTATCTACCCGGGCAACCTGCGTATTTTTGCCCATAAAGGTGTAGCCGGCGCCACCTACCCACTGCCCCACACACCCATCGCACAGCAGGAGCAAGCGATCCGCAACTGGGTGCGCCCCCTTAGCATCCACAACGGCATCCCACGGGCACTCTGGCGAATGGCGCGGCGCAACCGCATCAGCAAGGCATAATGTGCACTGGATTCCCATCCGCCGGGCCGAGAAGGATTGTATTCACCCCCAATCGGCGCATAACTGAAACCATCGGATACTTAACCCACCCATTCACCCCGTAGCGCCACGACTCAGCCGCGAGAATTAACGATTTGTTAAGCCTTATGTCCTACACTCACTCCATGCGGTTTTCGTACAGAATGCATCGGCATTCGGGGCTTTGCACGGGCTTTAGCCTGGTCGAACTTTCGATCGTAATCGTCATCCTCAGCATTATCACCATGCTGGGGCTGGAGGCTGCTACTGCCTTCCTTGGCCGCAACGCCTACCTAACGACCGAAGCCCAGCTACGCGAACTCGATAAACGCATCGACGCCTTCTATAACACCTACGGCTACCTACCATGCCCGGCGAAAGAAACGACCAGCCCCACAAGCTCTGACTATGGCTGGCCACAGGATTGTACCGTACCTCCCTTAAGCGGCATGGATGTCGTGGCCGGATCGGTACCTTTTCGGTTGCTGGGCCTTCCGGCAAGCGCAGCAATTGATGGGTTTGGCAACAGGGTCTATTACTTCGTTACGTTAAGCCTGACCTCCCTTTCCAGTTTTGCAGTGCGCCCGGCACTGATTGAGATGCGCAGCGGCCAGCTGGCCGAACCGTGCACGGGCACCTGCTCGGTGCTGGCGCTCCCGAACGTAGATCCCGCCCTCTCTACTGGCGCGGCCTATGCCTTACTCAGCACTGGTGCGGATGAGCGCGGAGCCACATCGGTCGAAGGCGTACCGGTACGTGACTGTGCAAAAACAGGCGATATCCGTATCGACGCCCAAAATTGCTATATGATTGCTCCTGCCGGATCGCTTCTGCCGGCCACCATTCCCGACACGGTGCTCTATGATAGCCGCTATAACTCAGGGTCGCAGGATGTGAACTATTTTGATGATGCCATTGTCTGGCGTCCGAAGGATAAGCTATGACGCCCCCTCGCACTTGTCGTACGGCCTTCAGTCTGGTCGAGCTTTCCGTCGTTATCGTTGTGGTTGCGCTGGTCGTTGGGTTTGGCATCAGCCTTGGTGGCAACGCCATCCGGGCAGCAGAGCGCGTCACCACACAAGAGCGCCTTGCCACCATCAAAAATGTGCTCGACACCCATTTTAAAAACTACGGCTATCTGCCCTGTCCTTATGATCGCAGCCTGACCCCTTCGGATGCAGCCTTTGGTCTGGAGGCGCGCCCCGCACTCGGAGACCCCTGCACTACCTCCACCAGCATGGTCACGTCGCCGGATGGTGCCGTCTTTATCGGTGGGATACCGGTGCGTTCGCTTGGCTTGCCCGATAGCTATGCAGCGGATGCATGGGGCAATAAGTTCACCTATGGCGTCAGCGCTAACCTGACAGACAGTGCCGCCAACTACTACACCACCATTCCGCAATTGCAGATTTACTCGGGCGACCGCACAGGCTCTCCCTACAGTCTGACCACTGTAGTGCCTGATCTGACGCCGGGGCCGGGGGCAGCCTATATTGTCATCAGCCATGGCCCGGATGGACGCGGTGCCTACCCGCTAGATCTCGACAGCATTGCCATTGCGTGCGGTGCAGGCGCACAAAACGATGTCGGCAACTGCGATGACTCCGGTGATTTCTACGATACCGCCTACAATGATGGCGCTAATGAGGCACTGTATTTCGATGATTTTGTCGTCTGGGGCAGCAATGCCCTGTCGACGGCTCCGACCATCCTTGCATGGGGCAGTTGCAGCGCCAAATGTGAAGCATGGTGCGCCCCTTGTGGCCCCAGTGGCAGCGCTGTTGCCAGCATGCCCGGGTTGCCAACCCCTGCCACGGCAGGCAACTTCTCAAAACCCCATTTGTGCCGCAAAATACTCACCTCATCGACCCCCTCCTGCGTTGCCAGCTGCGTCTGGGCGGGCACTATGGTTGATGGTACCGTTGTGAGGTGCCCATGACCGTACAGCGCCAGCCACAGCAGCAGGAAGGATTCGCGCTGATTGTGATCACCGCACTGTTTGTAGCGTTCTCGCTACTGGCGGCTGCGATTATTGACCGCTCCACGGCAACCCAGCAGCTTGACCTTCAGAACCAGACGCGGATCAAACTCTCGCGCATCAGCAATGCGTTGGTCGAATACTATATCTTCAACGGGCGGCATTACCCCTGCCCCGCACCGGCCAATGTGCTAGAGACGGATGTCACCTTTGGCGTCAGTATCAGCAGTTGCGATAGTGGCGGCCCTTATTCTGGCGCCGACCTGCTGGGCGCATCGGAGCTCACTATCCGCGGCATGGTGCCCATTGCGGCGCTCTCGGCCTATGGCATCAGCCCGTCCGATGCATTCGATGCATGGAATAATCGTATTATGTATGCGGTCGATCGCCCGATGACGGTTGCAGGCGGCACCGCATCCAGCGCCCTCGCCCGCCCGGTTGTGGTCGAACCTATTACAGGCGAGACCTTCCACTCCCCCGATTTTGTGCTCATTAGCTATGGTCGGGACGGTATTGGCGCTATTCCACGCTCCCGTACAACGGCCACCATCAGCTGCCCTTCGACCTATACCTCCGGGCGTGAAATCAACTGCGGGACCGACCTCAATACCTTCATTCAAATGCCGCCGCATACCGGCTCGGCCTTCGATCCGACGGCTACCGATATTTCCGCCTATTTTGATGACCTCCTGAACTTTTACTCCGTACAATAACACGGTCAGCATCGCTTGCCATTAGGGGGCAGCTGACGTTATAAGTCTGCGGGAAGGAGGAGGACATGCCCCCACGCAAAAAGTTGAAGACCCCAACCTATGGCCTGACGGCATTTATCCATGCGGAGTCCTCTGGCGGCATCGTGATGTTGATTGCGACCGCACTGGCAATGATCGCGGCGAACGGTTCAAATGCGGCATGGTATCAATCGCTGATCCACCTGTCTGTTGGTGTTGATATTGGCGGGTGGGTTGTTCATGCGCCCTTCAACAACTGGATTAAAGACGTATTGATGGTGCCCTTCTTCCTGCTGATTGGCATGGAACTCAAACGTGAAATGGTAGAAGGGGTGCTGGCTGACAGTAAGCAAATCGTGCTGCCCCTACTCTCTGCACTGGCAGGTATGGCCGTGCCAGCAGCCGTATTTCTCCTGATTAATCAGGGCATCCCAAGTCATGATAGCGGCTGGGCAATTGCCAGCGCCACCGATATCGCCTTTGCCTTGTGTGTGCTGACGTTAGCCGCACGGCGTGTTCCACCGGCACTGAAGATTTTCCTTCTGGCGCTAGCTATTTTTGATGATCTGGGTGCCATCGTCATTATTGCAGTTTTCTACAGCCATGGGATTGTAGTGATGTCACTGCTGCTGGCACTGGCCATGGTGGGCTTGCTGTATGCCCTCAACCGCTTTAATACGACCATGCTATTGCCCTACCTGCTGACAGGTATCGCCCTCTGCTTCTTCCTGCATGAAGGCGGCATCCACACCACGATTGGCGGTATGGTTGTGGGGATGGCGATCCCGCTGCGTGATAAAAATCGCCCGGCACACTCGCCTCTAAACCGTTTCATGTCAATGCTGCACCCATGGGTTAGCTTTCTGGTGTTGCCTCTTTTTGCCTTCACGGCAGGAGGGATTGACCTCTCGACGGTGCGGATGGAGCATATCACCGCACCGCTGACGCTGGGCGTCATGCTTGGGCTCTTCCTCGGCAAACAAGTCGGAATTTTCCTGATCGGAGGACTCACCATTGCACTGGGCTTTGCCAGCCTGCCCAAAGGGTCGAGCTGGAGCCAGTTTTATGCTGTCTCCCTGATTGCAGGCATCGGGTTCACGATGAGCCTGTTCATCGGCAACCTCGCCTTCAGCGACGCTGCCTTGCAGGAACAGGTGAAGCTGGGCGTGCTGCTGGGGTCGCTGGCATCTGCTTGCGTGGGCGGTATGATCTTGCGGCTGACGACGCGCTAAAGATGCGTCAAAATCTGCTCGACGAAGGCCGCTTCTATATCCTGATAGCGGCTGCTTTTAACGGCATCGAGCGCCACGAACTCTTCGCCATGCTCGCGGAAGAAGGTCGGGACAAACCCTAGCTCATCGA
>JAUIBB010000103.1 GCA_030427685.1 Alphaproteobacteria bacterium | reverse complement strand
CTACATTCCGACGCATGAGCAGCTACCCACACGCCAAAATCTACCAACCAGCCAAGACCGCCATGCAGTCAGGCCGCGCCAAAACGCATCAGTGGCTGCTTGAGTTTGAGCGCCCTGCCCCCGGCACGCCCGATGCGCTGATGGGCTGGAATAGCATGCCAGACACCATCACCGAGGTAAAACTGACCTTCGCCAGCAAAGACGAAGCAATTGCCTACGCAACGGCAAAAAACATCTCTTACACAGTACGGGAGCCGCATACACCAGATGTTGCTCCTAAGGCCTATGCTGAAAATTTTAGCTGCACTAAACGCAAGGCCTTTGACCAGAACTGCTAATCAGCGGTTTTTTCAGTTGGTTATCGAAGGAAGCAGCCAGCACTGCGTGATATAGCTTCCACAGCCATCTTCCCAATTCAGATGAGAATCGACAGGACTGTCATAATTCTGTCATAAAAGCCGTGTATAGTATAAAATACAATAGGTGCCGCCTTGCGCAGCACACATAAAAAAAGGAAACCACATGAAACGTTTTACCGTACCTTGCGACTTCAATGGCGTAAAACAGCCGTTTCACGTCTATATTGGTGACCCGCACCCGAAAAAACACCCGCTCCAGTTTCAAGGCTGGTGGCTCTCGAGCGAGCGCGGAGGAAGTATCCCGCAGGACGTCATGGATAGCTTTGAGAAGCTCTTTAAAATCAGCCAGGAAAACGACGTCTCCTTTGAAGATCTCTGCGTGTACGCCCTGGGCGCCGCACAGCAGGAACAAGGCGGCGCATAACATTTATCTTAGGAACGCCAATGGCGACGAAGATCGTATCTCCTGACTCCCACCTCTCGTCTGAGAACGCGCAGTTAAGCGAGGCGGCGCTGTTGGAGGCGAAAGAGATTCTCGCGGCCGATGCCGCGCTTGAGGCGGCGCGCGCGCACCTTTGTGCGATGACAGAGGCTGCTTCTGCTGCCGATGCCATGATCGATGATTCTGCGCCAACCTATTCGTTGCACGAGGTCGCGGGTATCGGGCGCTACGTCATTGTACGCCATACCGGTTGGCGCCCACTGATAAAGGTAATCCATGACCCGGCGGCCAACATTGATTTTTCGGCCAACTTGTATCCATGCTTCGACGGCATCATCGGCAAAAACTTTGCAAGCCCGTACCTGCTCGATCCGCTCGACGATCACTTCGCCTCCTACGAATCCCTACGCGATAACATCGCCGCCGTGCGTAATTTCCTGATGGAGACTTACTACGCCTCTACCCCAGAGGGGATGACCCCTCAAAAGGCAGAAAAGGCGCTGGAAGAGATCGCACGCTATGTAGGTGAAGGGCTCGACAACAACTATCGTTTCCTGGGAATCATACCAAACTTCAAACCCAACAAGCCCCATATTTCGATTGCCGAGGCCTCCATGCCCGGCGGCGCAGGGGCGCAATATCTCTATGAAAAAATCCTGCAGATGCACCGGCAGTCGAGCTGGCTACGCCCCTTCTCTGCCGTAGTCACCCTCTTTGGCGGCAAAGCCATACCAGACTGGATGCTTCCTCCTGCCTACAAAACTGAATTCACCAATTTCTTTGAGCATGACATTCTCCATAAAGAGGGGCATGGCCCCAGTGAGGCTGATCTTAGAACCGGCATCGCGGAAGTAGAGTCACTGGAAGCCTCGCGCGCGGCACTGCTGGAGCGCCACCATACCGTCACCACCGCAGGTGATTTGGACGCGATGGGTAATTTCCTTATCTATTCCGCCAGCAACATGCAGCAGGTCGGGCAGCTCAGTGAGCCCGTCCGCCGGGATGCCATCGACATTGCCAAAGAGATCCTACGTAAATTAAAGGTCAATCTTGGCGGCCTGAACCTAAAAGATGGCCTCGGACTTTCACCATCCGATGATGTCGCAGCACTAGGCGGCGTTAAAGGCGTTGCAATGGTATACGAGAAATTGCTCGCCTATGGCCGGGGCGTGGATCCAACCATCATGCAACACCCAGCCGTACTCTCTGCCACCCGTGCCATTGGACAATTAGGTTATCTGGCAAAGCTTGAAGCGCTACGCATGGCACGTATTGCGGGTGATGGCACCCTGGCCGAGAGCCTAAGCAGCCAGCTCGCGCGCATTCCCGAAGTATATGCAATCACATCTGAAGCCACCTTTGGCGGCCTGATCGATAAAGTAGAGCGTGGGATCGACTTTCTGCGCAGTCGCGCGCAGACCATCAATGGCCCCGGCGCACATGTCGGCTTCTCGACATCGCAGGATCTGGGGAGCATCAACGCCCCCCCAACGGCTGGAATGTCGCAACAGCTTTCCAATACGCAGGCCTCTTCTGCCAGTCGTGGCTCGCAAGCACTTGCTGCCCAGCGGGCCCATGATGAGCATCTGGAGCGAAACGACGTTAAAGGCAATCAGCTCGCGCAACAGATCTCGCGTACGGGGGTGGCCCGCTCTGCCAGCCAGCAGGCGGCACGTAACGCCCAGCGGAATGCAAACAGCACCAGCAGCAACACCTCTTCCCTGAATCCATTGCAGCGCTTGCAGCAGATGCGCGCGAACATGCTGAGCCACCATGATGACGATGAGCATGACCACTTCCTCCGCCAGCAGCAATTGCTGATGGTGCAGCGTCAGGCGGCACAACGGGTTGCACGTAATGCGCAACGCGTAGCCAAAGTCACATCATCACACAAAGGGGATGTACATAAAGTACATTTGGATCCTCACTTGCTGGAGAGCATTCACCATGCCACGGATACACACGGGCTAGTCGGCGACCCGATCAATCCCGGCAGCAAAAAAAGCCATACCCAAAGCATCCAGAGCAAGCACGACCCTAAAAATCAACATACTTTGGGCGACCACTCGACCGAAGACGACAAGACGCACCCGCCAACCATGCCCCCTCACAAGCCGGGAGGCCGTGGCTTTTAGCCAGACGGTAATTAACCCTGGGCCGCCCGGGTGCGCGTAGTCGCCTCACTCATATTATAGAGCTTGCCATTGACGGGCCGTTTGGGACCGCAAGGGCTGTTCGCAATCCCCACGCAGGGGCTTTTTTGTGGTGTCACCTTCTCGTCCGCGCACGCCGAAAGCATCAGACAAGCGCTAAGTGTCAACAGGATAGGGAATGTTTTCATCATTTCGGATTCTTTCCACTCGGACGCTTCTGGCCGGCACCTGGCATGTTGAATATGCTACTGCCTCCACCGCGCCGTTGCTGCTGGTCTAACATTTGGTCAAGGCGTCCTTGGTTGTCAAGGGCAACGAAGGCGTTCGACAGCTCACTGGAAATCCGGTCAACCACTTCTGTAAAGCGCTGTGCAAGATACACCAGAATCAGGAAGCTTAGTAGATCCACAATGTTTATCGGGAATTCCGGGCACTCTTTACTGCCCCCCTGAAGGCCGTCGCTACCATTCTTTAGCAAGCACTCATAGGAGCCCTTCCAGCTCATTTTACCAACCATTGCTGCACCGGTCTTTTTATCAATAAACCGCCAGAAGGAGGCTTTGTTGGGGGTTCCGTCGATACTTTCAAATTCCTGCCAGCAAAGCTCAACCCCAAGCATACTCTTGGCCGAAGAGTCCAGAAGGACAATAAAGAAAGAGAGGAAGGTAAAGAGCAGGATCGGCTGAAGCGACAGGTTCAACAACGAGTTAAGCCATGCCACAAACATGTTTTTTGTCCGCTCGAACAGTAGGAAAACAAAGAAAATCGGTGCCACACCAAGAATCAGCGCCCGAGCAACATAGGTAATGGCGTAGACGCGCAAGGTCTTCAGCACCAACATAAAGAAGCCATAGACCGCAAAGATCATCAGCCCTCCCATGGTAAGTCCAAATGGCCCAGACAAGGCCGCCCCCATGATAGCAATGATGGTGTCTGGCTGAATAATAAATGCCGCCAGCTGGTCTAATGCATAAAATGGCGTACTGTTTTGCCCTGCCGTAATGCCAGTACCAATCTGCTGTACGCCCCTAATGATTTCATCCGTACCATTCTGAAAGAGCCCAACCACGTAATGGTTAAAAAAGTCCCAGCCACCGGGTGATATTAATGTCAGCAAGACACCCATTTTAATCAGCCGAACCAATACCTGCTGAAAACTTGGCTGCACGACGCCAATGGTAAAAGCCACCCCGTAAAAAATAATCATCAGGGTAAAGGCCCCAAACAGGGCTTTTTTATAACTATTGCTCTGGGTAAATGCAGTGAACAGCTTCTTTGTCGCATCCTTCACGGTTTTGGTGATGAAAGTATAGATATCGCTCAGCATCCCGGTAGGTGAGCCTGTCTGAGTGAAATTCTCATTGGCGCGCTGACCAAACCCCGTGCACACATCCGAAGCACTGCCCTGATCAATCAGCAGGTTTTGCTGAGTCTGAGCATGGGCTGGCACAACGGTGAACAGCATCCCCACTCCCAAACCAAGGAGCAGGCATATCGCGGTTAATGATGGCAGGTAACGCATGGCTATCCTCATCGTCTATTGATCAATGCTGACATGGCGTCGGTAATAGCCGACCTCCCTGCCGATGGCATTTGTTTTAAGAAATCCGCCCCACTGACATTTAATTCACGCCCAAGGGTTCGTTTGATTTTCTGGAAGGCATCCGACATCCCGGATTCAAATTGTGAGCGCGCACTCAGCGCTGTACTCGACAAGCTGGAGCCAGTGAAGCTCGCAATCACATGCTGGACGGTTTCCACGCCCTCGGAAATCAAGAACGCCATAATTAGCAATTGGATGCATTGCATAAAAATTGTGGTCAGCACTTCCTTTTTATTTTTCTTATATTCAGGTGAGTTCACTTTTGTAATGTTGAAAATTGGTTTTTCCAGCATTGTGCAAGCATCAGAGGAAGCACTCAATAATGGCTGAATAAAGTTTTGCAGGAATGGGTTTTTCATTAACTCATCCATCTCTGCCTTAGAGGGGTCCTGCGTGTTGGACTTGGAGCCTGGATCATTGGTCACATTGGCGTCACAGGTGCGCTGCGGAAGCTCCAGCGCGTCCTTCACCATGTCCTTATCAAACAGGGCTTGCATCGGAGAGCCGGGTTGGAAAAGAATCTGGTCATAAGCATAAAGCGCAAACATCGCGAAGGCAGAAACAACCACCGGCAACAGCATTCCGCCTAAAATAGCCTTCCACCATTTCTCAAAATATTCATTGGTTGCACGTAAGAGGATCAACGGCAAGAAGAGCGGCGCGACAATCAGCAAGACGCAAACAATCAGGTAGCCATTCAAAAAGGCCAGCGCCACACGGATCACCAGCATCGCCACGGTCCATAATACACCGATCAGAGCGAAGAAGACGGTCACCCCCATCGTACCGCCAAAGAAGAACCCCGTCAGTAAGCCAACCGCGCTGGATGCCAGCAGCATATTAACAGGCTTGCTGCCATCTGCCTGTGTCTGGGTTCCAGTCGCGAAACCGTAGAGTTTCCCCAGCATACAATCCATCTGCTTCCAGATCATTGGGGTGCTCGCACCGCCATATTCCTCAACGTTACAGGTCATGCCTCCCGCACCCGGCGTAAAGCTGGAGGTCACAATCCCTACACCATCCTCCATCACCGTATACGCTGAGGGGATAAAGGTATGGGGAATCAACTCTAGAATCCCGATGACAAAGGTCATTTTAATCAGCAATGAGAAGGTTTGCGCGCCAATCTGCTTCTCCCCCTGAAGTACCTTGACGCCGAAAAAAACCACCACCAGCGTAAAGAAGGAATAAACCAGCGGCTTAAACATCGTCATCATTTTTTCGCTGAAAGACCGGCTACTATGCTGGATCGTATAAGTAATGCACGGAATTATTTTTCCCAGCAGCACCCCCTCCTTTGCCTCAGGAAGGCTGGAGCAGGCAACCCGGTTACCATTCGCATCAACCGTCTCAACTTTGCTGGGATCAACCGGACTGCCAACCAGATCGCCGGATTCATCCACCCCGCTGCCCGGTGCTCCCGGAATACCAGGACTGGAGGGAGTGGCTGTGGCGCTATCCATCCACATGGGGTCT
>JAUIBB010000005.1 GCA_030427685.1 Alphaproteobacteria bacterium | reverse complement strand
ATAACACATTAATAGGCTGGAATGAATAGGTTATTTTCCGGCCTTGAAGATAAAGCACGGCATGTTGGTCGCAATTAGCTGCTCACAGGCATCTTTGGCTTGCGACTCGGAAAGATGTACCAGCCGTGCACGATAGATCGACGTCGCATCACCAATATCGGCCCCGGCGATAGCAATTCCTGCACCGGCCAGTGCTGTCTTGGCCGTGTGCATGGCCTGAACTGCCGCACGCTGCGCAGTGTGTTTTTTCGAGAAGGCTCCCACCTGGATACCCCACTCCACCTCTGCATTGACGGGCGCTCCCTCAGACAGTGTGACAAAAGGTGAGTCCACAGCACGCGGCGGTGTGGCGGCGGCTTGCTTATCGTCTGCATCCTTCGTGCGATCATGCGTGATAATCCGGATGTCGATGCTGTTATGGCGCCGCGCCGCAACGGTAGGCTTAGCTTCAGGTGCTGACACGGCCTCCTCTTCCGCCGAAGCCGCAACAGCCTCAGCACTCCCCTCATCCTCAGCAGATGAGGCATCGGCAATATCGGTCTGGTCTTCAGCTTGCGCGGTAGTGCCGCTGCGTTTCCCATCCGGTGCCAAGGGCAGGTTTTCAGGATGCGTACGGCCACGTGAGGCCCCGCGCGAGGCTACAATCTTATAGCTGGAATCCAGCAGGCGGATCATCCGGTCATCGCGCCATTTGCCGGAACCACCTCCCATCACTACCCCTACCAGAGGCCGTCCACCACGGGTGACCGAGGTAACAAGGTTAAAGCCAGAAGCAGCGATATAGCCGGTCTTAATCCCGTCGCTGCCAGCATAACGTAGCATCACACGGTTATGCGTGTAATAAGTTGAACCACTCCAGCTGAACTGGCGCGTTGCGAAATAAGGGTAATAGCGTGGGAAGTCACGCTTGAGCGCAATCCCTAGCCGCGCCATATCGCTGGCGGTGGTGTATTGGTTGCTGTCCGGCAGGCCATTAGGATTTTTGAAAACCGTATGGCGCATGCCAAGTGCACGCGCTTTATCAGTCATCATTTCAGCGAAATGATGCACATCGCCGCCTAGCTCTTCAGCCACAACAACAGCGACATCGTTTGCCGAACGCACCACCAATGCTTTGATGGCCGTTTCAACAGGGATACGATCACCGTAAGAAAGTGAAAGATTCGTCTGCGGCATGGAGGCCGCATATTTTGAAACATCCATACGTGTATCAAGCGATACTTTGTGCTTATCCAGCGCTTCAAACAGCAGGTAGAGCGTCATCATTTTCGTCAGCGATGCCGGATACCGGCGCGCGTTCGCATGTGCCTGATGATAAATTTCACCGGTTTGTGGATTCAGGATCAGCGCTGCATAGCGAGGATCTTTGATGCCCGTATGGGTGGTTCGCGCCTTTCGGCTACGGCTCCGATGGCGCGCGGCATCTGCATCCGGGGCAGCAAGCGTCACCGTAAAAATACAAAGCATTAGGAGTGTAAAAATGCGCATCAGCATGCGGAAAAACAACCAATCCATTTCATAGAGGAGCACCATCTGTAGCAAACGCCAATGCGCTCGCAAGCGTTACTTCTGCAACAGTGCCTGAACAGAACGCAACCCCCGCTCACCTATGGCAAAAAAATCGACCGGCACATGCGTCATGCCTAATGCATTATAGAAGCTGCGCGCACGTTCATTACTGCTTAACACGGTAAGCGAAACCCAGTGGCCACCTTCACGGAGATTCTGCTCTGCCAATGCCGCAAACAGCTGCTTACCAACACCGCGGCGGCGAACGGATTCTTCGACGACAAAATCGGCAAGATGGTATCCGTGCACTGCCGTCAGGACATCATACCCGCGGTAATACAGCACTGCCGCGATCACTTCACCGCCCTGCTCTGCAACCAATGCTCGCAGGTTGACCTCACGCCCTTCACCGAACAGGCCTTTGGCCAACAGGTTGGCATCCGTTATCGTTGTGCTGCCTTCGGCACGGTTGAGCTGCGTCAGCAACCCGGCGATGGCAATGACATCCTGCGACTGTGCATCACGGATCAGAGGATTGGAAGAGGATGTGGACAAAGCGGTCTTTCCTTGCGAATCGGTGAGAGAGGGCTAGAGTCATGGCATTCAACAACCCCGCTGGGGAACCAGCACTTACCCTTTATGAACGGAGACGGGGCCAGGATCAAGTCCGGGGTCACCCGATACAGATAGATTATGCACATCGCCCCAAACGCGCCGACTGAACCCATGCCCGACTATCTCGCCGCCCTCAACCCAGAGCAGCGCGATGCCGTACTCTCGACCGAGGGCCCCCTGCTAGTGCTCTCAGGCGCGGGGACGGGAAAAACGAAGGTACTCACGACACGCATTGGGCATCTCATCCATAGCAAGCGAGCCTTCCCCGGGCAGGTACTCTCCGTTACCTTTACCAATAAAGCGGCTGCCGAAATGCGGATGCGCGTTTCGCACCTGCTGTTTGGCGAGGCCGCCGCCCCACAGGAAGCGGCCTCCTTATGGCTGGGTACCTTTCACTCGATCTGCGCTAAAATGCTGCGCCGCCATGCCGAGCTGGTTGGCCTGACGCCGCAATTCACAATTCTTGATGATGACGATCAGCAGCGCCTGATCAAAGCACTGCTTGCCGACAATAATATCGACCACACGAAGTTCCCGACGCGCGCGGTGCAGAACGTCATCCAGAGCTGGAAAGATCGCGGCCTTACGCCTGATAAAATTCCCGAAGCTGCCGGAAATTATACACTGCCGCAGGTGGCGGCTAAAATTTACCCCGCCTATCAGGCCCGACTGAAGGCACTTAACTGTACAGACTTTGGTGATCTGCTGCTGCACATGCTGGTAATCTTCCAATCGCACCCGGACGTGCTGCGTCAGTATGCCGAGCGGTTTAAATACATCCTTGTCGATGAGTATCAGGATACCAACGTCGCGCAGTATCTCTGGCTACGACTGCTTGCGGCGTACCATAAAAACCTCTGTTGCGTCGGCGATGACGATCAGTCGATTTATGGCTGGCGGGGGGCAGAAGTCGGCAACATCCTCAAATTCGAGCAGGATTATCCGGGGGCAAAAACCATCCGACTGGAGCGCAATTACCGCTCCACCTCGGCCATCCTTGCTGCGGCATCCGGACTGATTGCCAATAACGAAACCCGCCTCGGCAAAACCCTTTGGACCGAAGCCTCTGACGGTGCGCCAGTGCGCATTAAATCGGTTTGGGATGACAACGAAGAGGCGCGCTTCATCGGTGAGGAAATTGAATCATTCCAACGCAATGGCATTGCCCTTAAGGAGATCGCCGTACTGGTGCGCGCCGGATTCCAGACCCGCAGTTTTGAGGAGCGCTTCCTGACACTGGCCATCCCCTACAAAGTCGTGGGTGGCTTGCGCTTTTACGAACGGATGGAAGTACGCGATACCATCGCTTATCTGCGCGTCGTCTCGCAACCGCATGACGACCTCGCATTTGAGCGGATCGTCAACACACCTAAGCGCGGCATCGGCAAGGCAACGCTGGAGCAACTCCATATCAGCGCACGCAGCCGCAACAGCTCGCTCTATGCGGCGGTCGAGCACCTGCTCTCAACGGGAGAGCTAAAAGGAAAAACCGGTGCCACCCTACAGAAACTCATCGCCCAGTTCGATACGTGGCGTGGCAAGCTTGGCGACCTGTCACTCGCAGAGTTGGCTGACTTACTGCTCGAAGAATCTGGCTACCGGGCGATGTGGCAGGCAGATAGCTCGCCAGAGGCTGCGGGACGACTCGATAACCTGCGCGAGTTGATCCGGGCACTGGGCGACTTCCCAAGCGTCGCTGAGTTCCTTGAGCATGTCGGCCTTGTCACTGATAGCGCCACGCAAGAGCAAGGCGATATGGTCAACATCATGAGCCTGCATGCGGCCAAAGGACTGGAGTTTGACTGCGTCTTCCTTGCCGGATGGGAGGAAGGGATTTTCCCGTCGCAACGAACCCTTGATGAGTTAGGCACTGCCGGGCTGGAAGAAGAGCGCCGGCTCGCTTATGTGGGCATTACACGTGCACGGCGCCACCTGACCATCACCCATGCGGCCAACCGGCGTATTTATAATCAGTGGCAATCTTCAAGCCCCTCACGCTTTATCGAAGAAATTCCGACAGAGACGCTGGAGTTTCTGGATGGCGGCCCTTATGCCAGCCGCAGCAATGGCCCCAGCCTGTTCCAGCGCGAAGTAGAGTCCATCCTGCAGACCCGTGTCGAAACAGTGGCACCAGCGGCCTCCAATGGTTTGAGCAAAGGTATGCGCGTATTCCACCAGAAGTTTGGCAATGGGGTGATCCTGAACATTGAAGGCGACCATTTGCAAATCGCCTTCAAACATGCCGGCGTAAAAAAAATACTCGCAGAATATGTCGAACCGGCCTGAGCATGCTTGATCTGCCTTGCCATCCCTACCCTCTCTGCTTTACCTTAGCGGCATGCATCCAACTCAACTCCTGATTCTTCTAACTGCCATTTGCGTCTGCGCCTTGCTCGCGCACCGGTTGCGCGTTGCGCCACCAATTGCGTTCCTGCTGGGCGGGTTGGTAATGCCCGTCCTGTTGCCAGATATGCCGCAGGTGACCATCAGCCCAGAATATATGCTGCTGATTTTCCTACCGCCAATCCTGATGGAAGCAGCGATTTTCACCTCTTTCCGCGATTTTCGCGATAACCTGCAACAGATCCTCCTGCTGGCGATTGGTCTGGTGATGATGACCTCTATCAGCGTCGCCGCCGTTGCGGTATGGCTGATCCCCGGCGCGACCTGGGCATTGGGCTTCGTACTCGGTGCGATTGTCTCGCCACCGGATGCTGCTGCCGCTACGGCCGCACTGCGCAACGTCATTATTCCCAAACGCATCAAAAGCATCCTCGAAGGCGAAAGCCTCGTCAATGATGCGACGGGTATTGTGCTCTATAAATTTGCCCTTCTTGCGATGATGATTGGCGGATTCTCGGTTATCGACGCCACCGCTCTCTTCTTCTGGAAAGCGGCTGGTGGCCTTGGCATCGGGCTGATTATTGCCTTCCTGTTTATTCGCATGTTCCGCTATCTTGTTGATCCATCAGTCGAGATCCTCGCCACCTTCCTGCCGCCTTATGCGGCGTACATCCTTGCAGAATTGTGTGGCATGTCTGGCGTTCTGGCCGTGGTCAGCGCCGGGCTGATGGTTGGCTGGCATGCGCCAAACCTCTTTACCCCGCGTATGCGACTGTCGATGGAAGCCATCTGGCACATGATGGTCTTCTTCCTGAACTCGCTGGCCTTCCTCATTATCGGCCTACAACTGCCAGACCTGATCCAGCGCCTCGATGTGCTGAACCACCCGTTCCTTCTCGTCATGGCCTTGGCAGTCTGTACTGCCAGCGTCGCGATTCGCTTCCTCTGGGTTTTCCTCATGGCGTATGGGCTGCGCCGCTTTATGCCCGCACATTTGCGGCGCGATTATTACCCGGCATGGCAAAATGTTTTTGTCGTTTCGTGGACGGGCATGCGCGGCGTGGTAACGCTGGCATTGGCCTTTGCTCTGCCCGTCACGCTGGCCAATGGTGAACCCTTCCCACAGCGCGACCTGATTATCTTCCTTGGCACCAGTGTCATTATCTTTACCCTGCTCCTACAAGGATTAAGCCTGCCGTGGCTCACGCGGACGCTTCAGCTTTCCTTCGAGCCACGGCGTATGAAAGAAGAGTGGAAAGCCCGCGTTACCAGTGCGCAGCAAGCCCTCGCCCGGCTGGAGGAACTGGAGCAAACACAATCCGTACATCTGCCTGCCTTGATGCGCATTCGTGAGCACTACACTGAGCGGCTGGAATCGCTGGGCGATGGCCCCAACACACCGATTCACCCCGACCACTCGCCCGAGCTGATGAGTCATCCGCTGATCCAATCGGAAAACCGCCTATGGGCAGAAGTCTTGCGCCGTGAGCGTGAAACCCTTATTGCCATGCGCCGGAATTACACAATTGGCGACGATGTCATGAACAGCATTCTGCGCGAACTTGACCTGCTATCGAGCCGCTTCCACTACACTGAAGAGCTGCTGCCTGAATCCCTGACCCATGCACAACTCTCCGCAGCACAAAAGCAGTCGCTTTGGTACCACCCACTGCTACGAAAAATGCTAGGTACCTAACCCGCCATACTAGACAGCGCGCGTTGCCTGCACCAGCCAGTTCTTTTCCTCGGCAGCGAGATTCCGCGCATGGCAATCATAGACGCGGCGATGGTAGTGATTGAGCCAGTTGCGCTCGTCACTGGTTAGCATGCTGATGTCGATCAGGCGCATGTCAATTGGTGCCAGCGTCAGGGTCTCAAAGCGATGCATGACGCGCTCGCTTGCAGATTCATCGGCAACGACCACCAGCAGGCTTTCAATACGAATGCCGTAGCGGCCTTCAGCGTAATAGCCCGGCTCGTTGGAGAGGATCATCCCCGGCACCAGCGCAACATCACTGCCGCGCTTACTGATACGCTGCGGCCCTTCGTGCACGCAGAGATAGGCACCAACACCATGGCCGGTGCCATGGTCAAAATCGAGCCCCGCCGCCCAGAGATACTGTCGTGCCAGCACATCGAGCTGCACCCCGGACGTTCCTTCCGGAAAATGCGCGCGTGCCAGTGCGATATGCCCCTTCAGCACTCGGGTAAAGTGCTCTTTCATCGTGTGCGAAGGCGCGCCGATAGCAATGGTACGCGTTACATCTGTTGTGCCTCCGGGATATTGCCCACCAGAATCAAGTAGCAGCAGCTCGCCTGACTTTGCCGTACGATTGCTCGTCGCATCGGCACGGTAATGGATAATAGCGCCATGTGCACCCGACCCCGCGATGGTGGCAAAGCTTGCCCCCCGATAATCGCTATCCTGCGCCCGGAATTTTTCTAATGTTGCGACCACCTGCAACTCATCGGGAATCCTTCGCTCTGCTACCTGCTGGTCGAACCAACAGAGAAACCGGGTCAGCGCCAACCCATCGCGCTGATGCGCATCGCGAATGCCTGCAAGCTCCACATCATTCTTGATGGCTTTAGCAAGCTGTGTGGGATCATCCTCAGCAATGACGTCCCAGCCTGCTTTTTCTGCCAGCATCTGCCAGCCATAGGGCGTGCTGGAAGGATCCATCATCACACGTGCTTTGTCTGAGAGTTGGGGAGGATTTTCGGCAAAAATATCCGCGATCGGCAAACAAACCACCTGATGCTCGGACAGGTAGGCCGAGACCGCATCACTCCACGGGTGGCTATAAGTATAGAGCACCGCCTCGCCGCTTTTTTTCAGCAAGAGGTAGCCCAGCATCAGCGGGTTATAAGGAATATCGGCGCCCCGTAGATTGAGCAACCAGTTGATGGCATCTGGCAATGTCAGCACCAGCGCCTCAGCACGACGGCGTTTCATTGCGTCAAGCAACGCACTGCGTTTTTCTGCATAAGTTTGACCACTGCACTCTATCGGGTGCAGCATCACCATGCCTTCTGGCGGTGCAGGCTGCGACGGCCAGACTTCATCAACCAGATTCGGGCGTGTAGTCACCCACGTGATCTTTGCCTTGGTCGCAAGCTTTTTCCATTGTGTGTATTGCCGCACCGTCAGCAACCATGGGTCAATGCCTATACGCAGCGTCTTTTCTGCCAGCCCTTCCAGCCACTGCGAGAAGCTGACATTGCCACTGTTAATGGTGGTGACTTGCGCACTGTCTACTTCCTTGGCTGCTTGCAAGGTGTATCGCCCATCCACAAACAGCCGATGCCGCTTTTCATTTGAAGGCGTTGCCCAGAACGCCCCTAGCCCGGCCGACCCGGTGAAGCCAGTCACATATGGAAGCCGTGCGGCATAGTCTGGTATATATTCGCCCTGAAACTCATCCACCATTGGTACAAGGTAAAGGTCTAGCCCGGCCGAGTGGATTGCCTGTTCAAGCCGCTGCAGATGAAGTGTGGAGGATGTGGTTGCCATATTTGCTTCTATTATATGTAGGGGTTATGGTATATTCCTCCGGCTAACCTCTCATAAAGCGAGCGCCCCTTCAAGAAGCAGTTCGCAGGAAGGCTCACACCATGCATTTGTGCGCGCGCATCCGTATTGCCCTGCTGTCTCTGGCGCTCTATACAACCAGCGGCACATTGGCTCTGGCACAGGGGAAAGAGGCTCCCCCTCCCTTTAAACCCGCCATTATCTACTCCCTGACCGGCAATACGACTAAAGCAGGCGCCAACAAAAGTGATGGCGCCTTTATTGAATCTGCGCGTATCGGGATCGAAAAGGTCAAGCGTGACTTTGGTATCACCGTCACTGAACATCGCATGCGTGGTAACGAGAACCTGACGGCTGCGATCAAACGTATTGCCGAAAGTGGTGCGAACCCAATTATTGCGCTTGGATCACAAAATGTTGTGCCCGTGCTCGAACTTGCAGGACGCTATCCTGATACCCAATTCACTGTGATCGACGGGCTGGTGCCCCCTATCCTACCGAATGTGCAGTCGATCCTGTTTAAAGATAATGAAGGCGCATTTCTCGTAGGCCTTATTGCCGGAAAAACCGCGACGGACGATCATGTTGGCTTCATTGGGGGCCTAGATAGTCCACTCATCCGAAATTTTGCTGCCGGGTATGCGCAGGGGGTACGCTATGCCAACCCCAGTGCCCACATCAGCACGGCCATGATCGGTGGCACCGTCGATGCATGGAACAACCCCAAAAAAGCCTACAAACTGGCGATGCAGCAATACAAGGAGGGGGCGGATGTAATTTTTGCGGCCGCAGGCGGCTCAAGCCTTGGCGTCCTTAAAGCTGCAAACGATACCCATAAATTTGCGATCGGGATCGACAGCAACCAAAACGGTATTTATCCGGGGCGTGTGCTGACTTCTCTGGTTAAGCGTGTGGATGTGGCCATCTATGACTCGCTCAAGCGCAGTCATGACCACACCTGGAATCCGGGCATCAAGTATCTTGGGATCAAAGAGGGTGCGCTGGACTATGCCGTGGATGAGAACAACCGGTCACTTATCTCCGAAAGCTTGATTGATGAAGTCTCCACCGCAAAGGAGCGCATTATCAACGGCCTCATCATTGTAGATGCATACTCGCCTAAATAGCCGTCACTTATAAGGCCTTATTCCTTCAACCATTGTGCCACGTCACGCGCAGCGTAGGTTAGGATTGCGCTCGCCCCGGCGCGCTTGATCGCCAGCAGGGTCTCGAGCGTGGCGGACTTTTCTTCCAGCATTCCGGCAGCCACAGCGGCTTTGAGCATCGCGTATTCACCGCTGACATGGTAGGCGAATACCGGCACGTCGCTTGCCTGTGCTACGTCCGAAATGATATCGAGATAAAGCGTCGCCGGTTTGACCATCAGCATATCCGCCCCCTCCGCGAGGTCGAGCGATGCTTCGCGCACGGCTTCAATCCGGTTGGCAGGGTTCATTTGATAGGTGCGTTTATCGGCCTTGCCGAGGTTGTTCTTCGACCCCACCGCCGCGCGGAACGGGCCATAAAACGCCGAGGCATATTTCGCCGCGTAGGAAAGAATCGCAATCTGCTCATGCCCCGCGTCATCCAGCGCGGTGCGGATTTCGCCCACCCGCCCGTCCATCATGTCCGATGGCGCGACGATATCGCAGCCTGCCTGCGCCAGCGTCACCGCCTGCTTGCACAGCACGGCCACGGTTGTGTCGTTCGCCACGTCGCCATCCGCACCCAGCACGCCGTCATGGCCGTGGGTGGTGTAGGGGTCGAGCGCGACATCGGCCACGATGCCGATTTCCGGCACCGCCTGCTTCACCGCGCGGATCGCACGGCAGACGAGGTTGTCGGCGTTGAGGGCTTCGCGCCCATCGTCGGTTTTCTTTTCCGGCGGCGTAACCGGAAACAGCGCGATGGCCGGGATGCCCAATGCCGCCGCCTCGCGCGCAGCATCTACCAGCGCGTCAATGCTCAGGCGGTTCACGCCCGGCAGGCCGTCGACGGGCGTCACCAGCCCCTCGCCTTCCTGCACGAACAGCGGCCAGATCAAATCTTCCGCACGTAGCGTGGTTTCAGCGACCAGCGCGCGCAGCCATGGCGCACGGCGCAAGCGGCGGGGACGAACGGGTAAATCCAACGGAGTATAGCTCATGCGCGGTGTCATACCGCCAGATGACGGGATTGTCTAGGAAGTCGCGGCAGCGCCACGGCCGACCTGTTGCTCTTTGGCGTTTACGCGAGTTAGCAGGTCTTCATATTTTTGTTGCTGATGCTCATTCAGCGGCTTGGCGTTGTCTTTGTTTTGCAGATGGTTGAAGAATTTATCGTACATCACGCCCCAGGTGTCCGCCGTCATCCAGAGCGCAAAGAAGGTGGCGGTCGCGGCACCCTCGCGCCATGCGTTCGTTCCCCAATGTTTGATATTTTCTGCCAGTCCTTTTTTCATCACGGCGTCGGTCACCGGCTGCATCGACCCGCCGGCCATGACATAGCCTACGCGCTTGAGCGCCGCGTAGGCGCTGATCCCCACCGCAACCGGCAGCAGGCGACGGAAGACCACGCGGCCAATACTCGGATCCTCGGTAAACGCGGCGTATTTGGGCTTCGGTGCCTGCTGGTCTTCGGGCAGCGGCTTGCCGTTTTCATCTTTCTTAGGTGGGGTACCAACGGTTACGTCGGGTTTGGGCAACAGGCTGTTGCTGTGCCCTTTCCATGTTCCCTCGCGCAGCTTGACGTCTTTTTGTATCCGCTCATCCACCTCGAAGAAGGCGCTATAGGAAACAGCCCATAGCGCGCAGTTCTGGAGTAGCTTGGAAGATTTTCCCAAGACGCGTTTTACCGCATCGACGGTTTTTTCTGCACCGCCCTCGGCCAGCACTTTACGCGCATAAGGTTCAGACGGCTTGAACAACGCATTCATAAAGCCAAGGGTTAAGGCGGCCCAGACCGTTCCGGTATACTCGGCCTTCCAGTTTTTCTTGGCGGTTTCTTTAATCGTGTTTCCGGCGTTTGCCACTTCGCGGTGGGTATCGTCGGGCGTGTTTTTATCGTTCATCACCTTGTCGCGAACGGTCTTCACGAGACCGCCGACAAACCGGAACATGGTAAAGGAAACAGCGGTCTGTAAGGCAGGCGTCAGCGGCGAATTGGCCAGCCGCATGATGTTGCGACCTACCTCACCGGCGCGTCCGGCCTTGTGCAGTTCCGGGATAAACTTGACGTCGTTAATCGCACCGATCCCCTCGACCACCGCGCCGATGCCACCTTTGTTAAACGCCTCGATGCCCTTTTCCGTCAGCCCCATGCGCTGGCCTTTGACGCCAAGCATGCCCATCAGGTGCAGCACCGTCGCCATGCCGAAGCCGTAGGGGATCGTCGCCATGGTCGAGCGAAACGCCTGATAGCCCAGATAGCTCACCGGCTCCTTGGTGAACCAGCGGTTACGGCCCAGCCATTTGGCGACGGGGCCGGGCGACTTCGTTTCAGGTGCAGCAGGCGTTGGCTGTTGGGTTGGCGCAGGCGCAGCTGTGCGCTCTGGCGCGCGGGTAGTTTCCGCTTCGCTGTGGCTGGCCGGTACGGGCGTCATCCCGACAGGCGATGGAGCTGTCTCGTTTTGCATTCCTGCATCATCTTCTTTTTATTGACTGTTTATTCTAACAAACCCTGCGGCCCGAAATATGACAGTTCCATGAAATTATCGGCCTTTACCGCAGCGCAACAAGGGCTTACAACAATGCGTGACAAGCGGTCCGGTGCTCGCTAAAACCGGCGCAAAGGGAGCATTTCATGGCCAAGCCTCGCATTTTATCCGGTGTCCGCACGACGGGCGACCCGCATTTAGGTAACTATCTGGGCGCAATCCGCAATTGGGTGCCGATGCAGGACACGCATGAATGTTTCTTCATGCTGGCCGACCTGCATGCCATTGCAACCCCGCAAGCGCCCGCAGCGCTCACCAGCCAAACGCGGGAAACGGCAGCAGCCTATATTGCGTGCGGCATTGATCCCGCAAAGTCGGTTATTTTTCCACAATCTGCAGTCAGCATGCATTCTGAACTGGCGTGGATCCTGTCCTGCCATACACCGCTCGGCTGGCTGAGCCGCATGACCCAGTTTAAAGACAAGGCCGGAAAAAATAAGGAAGGTGCCTTGCTGGGCCTCTATTCTTACCCGGTGCTTATGGCTGCAGATATCCTTGGTTACCACGCGACCCATGTGCCTGTAGGGGAAGACCAAAAGCAGCATCTTGAGCTCGCGCGCGACATCGCGGGGGCATTCAACCGAGCCTATGGCGAAGACTTTTTTCCACTGCCCGAGCCGTTGATCCTGGGTGAAGCAACCCGCGTGATGTCACTGCGCGATGGCAAAAAGAAAATGAGCAAATCCGACCCATCAGACTATTCACGTATTACCCTGACGGATGATGCCGACACCATTGCCAAAAAAATCCGTAAAGCCACCTCAGACTCGATCGAGGGCGTCAGCTACGATAGCGAGCAGCGGCCCGAGGTCGCCAACCTCATCACCATTTACGCGGCGCTGGCAGATACCTCCATCGATGCCGTGGCTGCGCAATATGCAAGCGCCCAGACCTCGCGCTTTAAGTCTGACCTCGCAGATCTGGCCGTCGAGAAGCTCTCCCCCATCACCGCCCAGATGCGTGCATTGATGGATGATAGCGCCTATCTTGATGGCATCCTGAGGCAGGGGGCCGAAAAGGCGCGCGCCGTAGCCACGCCGATCCACCAGGAAGTCATGAAGCGCGTCGGGTTTTTGCAGGTATAACAAATTCGCTACCCACAATGTCCCTGCTTTGCTAACCTTGGGGCATGATTCTTTTTTCTATTATTGCCAGCCTGATTGGTCTGGCTTTTGCGCTTCTTTTTCTGCCAATTCGGCTGTTGCGGCTAGCGTTGAACCTTGTGCTGCTGCCCGTACGTATTGTGATTCGACTACTAACACGCAATATTTTCCTGTGTGCGCTGCTGGTAATTATAGTGCTGGTTTACGGCGTATTGCGCGATACAACAGCCCGTCTTCCTCAGCTTACTCCTGCTCCGGCCACCACGTTGCAGGGGGGGGCACAGCCAGCCGTAGTGATCGAGCCCGTACTCAAACGTGAAGATGGCGATAGCGCCTTTGCTACGGATCTTTATGCCAGCATGAACGATGCCGAGCGCAGTGCCTACAGCCAGCACTATTATTGGGCGATGAGCCATCTAGGCAAAGATGAGGTGCATCGCTGGGCAAGCAATAACATCAATGGAGCGCTCCGCGCGGGCGATGTGTTTACCAACAATAGCGGCGTGCATTGCCGTCATTTCAGCGAAGTTCTCAAGGTGCACACGATCGAGCAAACCATCACCGGCATTGCCTGCGAGCAGGGAAATGGAACCTGGTGCAAGCTGAAACCGAATGCTACCCCTGCCTGCGGCCTTGGCTATTCACCCGGCCTGCTGGATAGCATCAAAAACATCTTTTAAGTTTAGTTGGCGGCTAGCTGCTCGCGAATGCGTGCCACCACAGCGTCGAACATTGCCTGCGTCAACCGCCGGGTTTGGATGTTATAGCGCGAGGTGTGGTAACTATCGACCAGTAACCCACTCCAGACGGGGCTCTTCACCTGATGCAGCCGATCATGGCCAAATGGATAGTCTTTGGCCTTCACTTTCAGGGTACGCAGCACGGCGTTATGCGAGGTTGCCCCGAGGGAAAGAATGACCTTTAGCCGTGGCATAGCAGCCAGCTCGCGAATCAGGAACTGGTTGCAGGTCTTTTCTTCCTGCGGGGTGGGCTTGTTCGCCGGGGGAACGCATCGCACTGCATTGGTAATCCGCGTATTCACCAAGGTAAACCCATCGTCTGGACGCGCCTGATAGTTGCCTTGCGCAAACCCTGTTTTTGCCAGCGCCTCGTAGAGCACCAGCCCGGCATAATCGCCAGTGAAGGGGCGGCCGGTTGCATTCGCCCCTTTTAGCCCTGGAGCGAGCCCCACCACCAGCAGCTGCGCATCCAGCGATCCGAACGAAGGCACCGCACCATTATAAAACGATGGGTGCGCCACGCAATTTGCCTCACGGAATGCAACAAGCCGTGGGCAGAGAGAGCAATCACTGGGCGCTAGAGTAACCATCCGATGCTTATGCCGCAGCACAGCGTCAAGCGCAAGCAACACAGTACCCCTCCCCTGATGGGAATCCACTTGCCAATGATTCGCAGGCGGTTATAGCTAACCTATGTCTCACGCTGCCCCTACCATCGCTGTGCTCCTGCCCTGCTATAATGAGGCGGCCACTATTGTACCTGTGATCCGGCAATTCCAGCAGGCCCTGCCAGAAGCACAGGTTTATGTGTTCGACAATAATTCATCCGACGGGTCTGACGCACTTGCGCGCGAGGCTGGCGCAACGGTACGTCTGGTTCAGCTACAGGGAAAAGGCAATGTCGTGCGCCGTATGTTCGCGGACATTGAGGCAGACGTGTATGTCATGGCCGATGCGGACACCACCTATGATGCCACCCGCGCGCGCGAACTGATTGCACCGATTCTGGCTGGTGAAGTAGATACTGTGATTGCCACGCGCGATGGTGGCCGCGAGGCCTTCCCCGCCGGGCATGTCTTCGGAAACCGACTGTTCAACATGATCGTTGGGCGCATTTTTGGGCGTGGCCTACAGGATATTTTTACCGGCTACCGCGCGTTCTCACGCCGCTTTGTGAAATCCTTTCCCGCCCATAGCGAGCGCTTCGACGTTGAGACCGAGTTATCCATTTTTATCCTCGAACAACGCATCCCAGTGCGTGAAATTCCGATGCATTATGGTGTACGGCCTGAAGGGTCGACCAGCAAACTCCATACCTATCGTGATGGTCTGCGCATCCTGATGACTATCCTACGGCTCTTTAAAGAATCCCGCCCACTGGCCTTCTTTGGCTGGGTGGCAGTTGGGTTCGCGCTGTTGAGCCTTGTGCTTGGCATTCCGATCATCGAGGAGTGGCGCGCCACCGGGCTGGTCACACGCCAACCGACCGCCATTCTCTGCACTGGACTGGCGCTCATTGCCGCAGTCAGCATGGTTGCCGGGCTGGTGCTCGATAGCGTTGCGCGCGCCTATCGCGAGACACGCCACCTGCGCTACCTAACGGTTCCCAACCGGCTGCGCTAATGCAGTGGTTGCGGCGCATCCCCTTAGCCATCCCTGCCCTACTGGTGATTTTATTGCCAATGCTGGTACGGCTCGTACAGGACTGGCATGCACTTGGCGCATTACCTTATGGTACCCTGATTGGCCCTAATGACCCTGACCCATGGTTACGCCTCACCCTGGTGCGCGACCTGCTCACCAGCGGCGACTGGTACAGCCACGCGGTGACGCGCAGTGGTGCGCCATTTTTTGACACCGTTAGCCCATGGACGCGCCCTCTCGATGTAGTAATTGCAGCGTTGTCCCAGTTGCAGCCACTGGCCGAAGACCTGTCCCTAAGGCTGATGCGCGCAGCATTGCTACTCCCAATCGTGTGGATGGGGTTGCTGTTGCTAGGAATTTACCGTGCGACGCGCCTGCTTTCACCTTTGCCGGTTGCACCGTTGGTTGCATCCGGGCTGGTGGCCGCCATGCCGGTAATCCGCAATTATTTCGGCATCGGCAATGCCGATCACCATGCCATGCTCGCCGTTGTCTTTGTCTGGGCCTTCGGGGGGATTCTCCATACGTCCCCGCGCCACTGGCTAACATGCCTCAACGGCGCATTACTGGGGTTGCTGCTCTGGATCAGCCCCGAAGGAATGGTACTCATCGCTGCGATCTTCGGATGGTATGGCCTGTGCTGGCTGCGTGGCGACCGCACGCATGCAGCACCGCTGCCATTGCTGGCAACCAGCACCGCAATCACCACTGTCATCGCCGTACTCATCGAGCGTCCTCCGGGAGAGTGGCTCACCCCTGTTTATGACTCCATCTCGATTGTCTATGCCATAATGCTGGGTGGGGTTGCGTTGACGACATGGCCCCTCTTCTACCTTCCCTTACGTACATGCGTTGCACGTGGCAAGGCAGCGATGCTGGCCATAACACTGGTTGGTGGCGTAGTGCTCTCGCTGTATCCGGCGATGTGGCATGGCCCACTGACGGGGCTTGATCCTTATATCTACAGCCATTTCCTTCCGCGCATTGTGGAAACACAACCGCTCCTTCAGAAGCCGACACTCTATATATTGGCGATGCTGCTAACGCCGATGGCGGCGCTCACGTTTCTTGCACTGGCATGGCAGCGCGATGCCGCCATCCTCACACGCCATCAGGTATTGCAGCTGACCTATTTTATCGTAGTGACCTTCGGGCTCTACCTTACACAGCAGCGTTTTTATTATTACTGTGCGCCGCTGTTGATTATTTCCCTGACACCCTTTCTCTCCGCCCTACTGATGCCGGAGCACCGCACAATGCGTGACGCATGGCCAGCCCGCTGGTTGATTACCTACGCGCCCATGGCGCAGGCATGGCGACGGCTTTTGCTGTTGGGGGTGATCGTGGGGGTGCCGCTCCTGCTGTTATGGCAATCCCCCTCCCGCGAGACGGAGGCATCACGGAAAATTGATGCCTGCCAACAAACGGCGCGCCGATTGATTCGCGGCGGCGTGCTGAACACGCTGGGTGACGGCAAGCCGATGACCTTGTTTATCTCCACTGATCTCGGCGGTGATGTGCTCTTCTTTACGCCACATCGCATCATTGCCTCGAACTACCACCGTGAGGGGGCAGGGATTCGCTATATCTGGAAAGCAGACCGCATTACCTATCCTATCCTGCTGCGCGCCTATCTGGCCATGCGCAAGGTAGATGCGCTGCTTATCTGCCCGGTAGTGCATCCGGCAAAAGAGAGTGTCCTGCAACAATTGCAACAAGGTGCAGCACCGCCGCCATGGCTCACACCAGTGCCCTATGACATGCCACCAGAAGGAACCCATCCACCGCGCATCAAGGGATCAAACCCCGCCTTATTCCTCGTAAAGCCGCCCCGGTGACTGTTTAAATTGATATTTGCGGTGACATTCGGGAGCACTCTGCTAAATTTCCTCTCCCATCCATTCGCAAGGTAGATTATGTCGCTCCGGATTCGAATCATTGCTTCCCTTTCACTGCTGGCCTTCACGTTTGTGGTGCTCACGATGCTGCTGCTTGCAGCGAAGGAGCCAAGCCTGCGTACCGACGCGCGGGACAGCAATGCCTACCTCGTCCAGAGCCTGAGCCAGCAAATCGACCGCATGATGGCCGAACGCTACCGTGAAGTGCAGCAGATCCAGCAGAACCGGAATGCACAAAACCCCGGCTACTGGCATAACTTCAGCGACAGCAACCCACTGACAGCAGATATCAACCATGCCGTTGCTACCTCCGATATGATCGCCCTCTCCATGCTGGTGTCATCGCGCGGGGATGTCCTTGCCGTGAATAGCAAGGATGCTCATGGAAAATCGCTCGACACCGCTTCGTTGCGCAAACAGAATTTCAGTGAACGACGCTGGTTTAATGATGCCAACGATGCGCGTTTCCTCAAAGGTTCCAATGGCCTGAGCGGTAGCGTAGTGGTTGGCCCCTATAACGAAAAAGCCGTTGCGAATGTTGTGGGTGGCGATGGGCTGGTGATTGCATTCTCTACCCAGGCCTTAAATCGCAGTGGCCGCCAGATTGGCGTATGGGTTAACTTCGTTCCCTTTGCCCGGGTTGAGCAGATCCTTCTATCAGGGTATGACGCATTGATGGCGCGGGGAATTGACGGTGGGGAGCTACTCCTTCTCGATAGCCGGGGCATCGTACTGGCAGATATCACTGCCGCGAACCATCAGGATTATAGCCATGATTACGACATCATCGGCAAACTAAACCTGGCCGAAGCAGGCGTTAAAACCGCAGAGGAAGTGCTGAAAACCAAGAAACCGGGCACCGCAACTACCCGTACAGACAACGGCACGCAGATAGAAAACTATTACTACAGCAGCGGCGCTGGTGATTATCCCGGCCTTGGCTGGACAGTGCTGGTGCGCACCCCGAAACACGCACTCTTTGCTCATATCAACCAGACTATCAACATTCTCTATCTCTTCCTGTTGTTGATGTTTGCAGGGCTGGTCGCGCTGGCTATCTGGCGTGGAGAGCGTTTGATGCAGCGTATCGCCGCGCCAATGACTACCGTCAAACAGCAAGCTGCCGTCTTTGAAGCCGCGACCGGGGCCCTTATCGCCGATGCCGTCACGGCAACCCACTCCCTGCGCAGCGACACCGAGCAGCTGACCAGCCGGATGCAAAACACCCAGCTGGATGCAACCAAAATGACTGAGTCCGCCAATGCGACTGCAAAGCGGGCAACGGATGCAACCAGCATGGCGGAGGCGATCGACGGCGCATTGTGGAAATTAGCTGCGCAGGTTAAAAAGACCCATAGCGCAGCAACCGAGGCCAACGAAGTATCAACCCGCAGCGGAAAATCGCTACAAACTCTGGGTGAACGAGCATCACAAATCAGTGAGGCGTTGCAGGCGATGGCCGCTATTACCAGCCAACTCCACCTGCTAGCCCTCAATGCAACGATTGAGTCTGCACGTGGCGACAATGGTGGCTTCACCACAGTCGCTGGTGAGCTGAAATCCCTGGCCACCCATACCGCCAAAGCAACCGAGGCGCTTACGCAGAAGCTTGCCCGTTTTGAAGAGGCCGCACAGGATGCAACGACCGATATTGGGGCCATTCAGGATGCTGTGTATGACATCGCTAAAACAGCAGAATCAACGCAGTCTGGAATCGAACGGCAACAAACATCGCTGACCGAGCTAATTGGTGGCCTCAAGCAGGTTGCTGCTGATATTGCTATGATTGCGCAATCAATTGTAACGGTAGAAATGCACGCCACGGAAGGCGCCAGTGCCAGCGAACGCACGCAGCGCACGGCAACCACCCTTAAAGATCAACTCACGAGCACCAAGGAAAAGCTCGATATGCTGCTTGGCGCTGTCCGCGCTGCGTAGCCTTCATACCCTAAGGAACTGCATGACGCCTCCTCAACTCCTACCTTCTGGCCTGATGGATGTATTGCCGCCGTTGGCTGCGGCAGAGTTTCGCCTGATCCACCACTTCCTGCGCAGCTTTACCAATTATGGTTATCAGCCAGTGATCCCTCCCATGGCTGAGTATGCTGAAACCATGCTGGCCGGACAGGGCGAAGCAACAGGCCATCACGTGCTACGGCTGAACGATCCGCTTAGCCCACGCCTGCTTGGGCTGCGTGCAGATATGACCGGACAGGTCGCACGGATCGCCGGAAGCTCGCTTGCTGCACACACGCGTCCGCTACGCCTATGCTACGGTGGCTATACGTTGCGCGCTGCGCCAGAAGCCCTTCAAACGCGCCGTCAACACACGCAGGTTGGGATTGAGCGCTTCGGTAAGCTTGATACGCAAGGGATCGCCGAGATTCTTGCGATCGCCGTGCATGCTGTCGCTGGTGCCGGGGTTGATAATGTCACCGTTGATCTTGCCTATCCCGGAGTCATGACTGCCCTGCTAGCGGCCCTGCCACCCGCTTCACACAGTGCGGTGCGAGAGGCGGTTCGCCTCAAAGACACCGGTCGGCTGCGCAGCCTCGAAGCGCCCTTACTTGCAGATATCATCGAAGCAAGTGGCGCAGCCAGCACCGCGATCACACAGCTTTCGGCTATCAACCACCCGGCCATTGCGGAAGCCGTCACTGCCCTGCGCGCCCTTGATGCAGCCCTACAAGCACAGCAGGTGCAGGCCAATGTTACCATCGACATGCTCGACCTCTCTGGCTACGGCTATTATAACGGCATCAGCTACGCACTCTACTGGAACAAGGCAGGGATCGAGGTTGGACGTGGCGGCTGTTACCAGACTGCCCATGGCGAGGAAGCCGTTGGGTTCACCCTCTATATCAATGACCTGCTAGAGCTGTTGGGCGGCGAAGACCCCCGACCAGTCAAACGCATCCCCTATGGCACCCCAGCGGCAGAAGCCGAAAAGCTGCATAAGGATGGCTTCATCACGGTATTTGAATCACCATAGCCCCGCTTCCGCCTGCTGGGTCAATAGCCGTAAAAACACTTGTATTTCCACCGTCATCTGCCAAAAAGCCTACTCACGCAACGCGGATAGGATTCGATATGAAAAGCGTCGTCGTCGGCTCGCAATGGGGTGATGAAGGAAAAGGAAAAGTCGTAGACTGGTTGAGCGAACGCGCCGATGTGATCGTGCGTTTCCAGGGAGGGCACAATGCTGGCCACACACTGGTCATCGATGGCGTGACCTATAAGCTCAGCCTGCTTCCATCTGGCGTTGTACGCAAAGGAAAAACCAGCATCATTGGCAACGGTGTCGTCATCGACCCATGGGCGCTGCTCTCTGAAATCGAGAAAGTTCAAAAGCAAGGCGTTGAAGTCTCACCTGATACACTCAAAATTGCCGAGAATGCATGCCTCATTCTGCCGATCCACCAGAAGCTCGATGCTGCCTCTGAAACTCTGCGTGGCACAAATAAAATCGGCACTACCGGACGCGGCATTGGCCCCGCTTATGAAGATAAAGTCGGGCGTCGCGCCATCCGCGTGTGTGACCTTGCCGACCCCGCTTCCCTGAAAGAAAAGCTCACCAGCCTGCTTGCGCATCACAATGCAATCCTATCCGCCTCCGGTAGCGAAGTCATGGGGTTAGAGGATATGTTTGATGCGCTATGCGAAGTAGCGAAACGTATTCTTCCGCATGCAACACCCGTCTGGCGCCTGCTGGAACAATACCGTCGTGAAGGCAAGCGCATCCTATTCGAAGGTGCACAAGGTATCATGCTTGATGTTGACTATGGCACCTATCCTTATGTGACCTCGTCGAATACGCTTTCCGGTTCAGCATCGCTTGGGTCGGGTTCGGGCATGCATACGATCGGCTATGTGCTGGGCATCACCAAGGCCTATACTACTCGCGTCGGCGCGGGCCCCTTCCCCAGCGAGCTGGCCGATGCAACGGGTGAAAAAATTGGCGAACGCGGCCACGAGTTCGGCACCGTCACTGGACGCAAGCGTCGCTGTGGCTGGTTCGATGCTGTACTGGTAAAACAGGCCGTCACCGTTGGTGGAATCACTGGCATTGCACTGACCAAGCTCGACGTGCTGGATGGATTTGAAGAGCTGAAGATTTGTACCGGCTATACCATTAACGGTACCCGCTACGACTACCTACCTGCGGCCACCGAACTACAGGCGTTGGCACAGCCGGTTTATGAGACCATCGAAGGCTGGAGTGAGTCAACCCGCGGTGCGCGGAGCTGGGCAGAACTCCCGGCAGCGGCGATCAAATATATCCGTCGTATTGAGGAATTAATCGGTTGCCCGGTTGCCATGCTCTCCACCAGCCCGAACCGTGAAGACACGATTCTGGTGCGCGACCCATTTTTAGGCGTATAAATCAGCGACTTCAACCTTCTTGGTTGAGACTGGCAAGGGTTTTGCTATTGTAACAGAGACAGGCTCCTTTGGCCTGTTGCGAAGCGCTCTCAAGAGGCGCCGCCAATGCTAACATCCTACCGAGCAGACCCATGGCCGATCCCGCACAGACCGCACCGGAGCCAACCGACGATCTCCCGATGATCGAGGAACATATCGACACCGGACTGGAAGCCCTTCTTTCCGGCTATCGCCCCACCTATGCCCCCGGTGCTAATAACAGTCCCGACCTGTTTGAAGAGCACTTTGAGATCCATGCCGACCGGCCACTTCCTGAGTTCAGCCACCCTTACGCCGATGCGTTTGAGGCATCCGATAGCGCCAATCCGGCACGCCAGCTCTACGCACTTGTTTGTACACCCGACCTGCCGTATCGCGCGCTGGAGGTGGCAGATATTGCTAGCATCAGCAATACGAACATTATCCTGCCGCTGGTTGCGGGAACGGTTTACTGTTCGCATCTGGGCGAATCGCGGCAGGTATTGTTCTTTGAACGGCCTGCCGGCACCCGGCTTTCCGAAATCTACAGTGCAAAGACACGCTTGCACGACTCCAAGGTCATCAGCCTCATCCTTGAGCCAATCTGCAATGCCCTGCTGCTAATGCGCGAGCGTAAGCTACACCATGGCAACATCCGTCCGGATGCCGTATTCGTGGGTGAATCCTTCATGCTTGGAGAATGCTTCTCGGCACCGGCAGGAACGCTGGCAGAGTATTTCTATGAGCCAGTTGAACGCATCATGGCCGATACGCTGGGGCATGGAGAAGCCAACGAGAAAACAGATGTTTACGCGCTGGGCATCCTTGCCTTTGAAGCCTTGTTCGGGCTCGACAAGTTGCGCGTACTATCACGCGCAGAGTTTATCGACCGCGTGCTGCGCCTTGGTACCTACAATGTCTTTTCTAACGGCCATAACTTCCCTGATAGTTTTGAAGATTTCTTCCGTGGCGTGTTCAATGATAACCCGGCAGAGCGCTGGGGCCTCGACCAATTAGTGCAGTTTATTGGCGGCAAACGCTTCAACATGATTGCCCCCACCCAGTCCAAAGATGCCTCACGCCCCTTCCTGTTTGGACAGGAAAATATCTTCAGCCGTCGGCTGCTGGCAAGCCTCCTGCACCGCAACTGGCGGGATGTCGTACGTGACATCCGCACCTTAAAGCTAGAGCGCTGGTGCGAAACCAGTCTCCACCGTCCAGAGCTTGGAGAACGAATCGAGCGCGCCCTGCGCAATGCCGGCCCACATGCAAGTGAGCGGCAGGTCATCGATATGATGATGCGTATTGTTACGGTCCTTGACCCGGTTGGCCCTCTACGCACCAAATCCCTTTCGGTACGCCCAGATGGTATCCCGACGATGCTGGCCTCCCTCGCGCAGGAAAAAGGGCCCGAGCGTAGCCAGATTCTTTTAATGCTTGAGACCGATATCTGCGCATTCTGGGTAGAGCAGCTAGAGACGGCACGCACCCCCGAGCTATCGCAGCTGATTTGGCGGATTAAGCGCGTCAAACCCTACCTCGAATCACGCAGCCTCGGGTTCGGCCTGGAACGGGTACTGTATGAGCTGAACCCATCGCTATGCTGCCAGTCTCCAATACTGAAAGCCTACCATGTCACCAGCATTGAAGAGGCCCTCTTAACCATGGATGTGCTGGCCAAAAATATGGCGCCAGATAGCAGCATGGTGGATCGGCATATTGCTGCGTTTATCGCTGCCAAGCTCGATTTTACCCGGGAAATTCGCCTGAATGACCTTACCAACATCCCGTCGCTTGCAGAGAATCAAGAGCTGATCATGATGCAGCTGCTGGCCCGTGCCCAGCAGAAGGTTCCACGCATGAAGCTGGTGGGGCTGGCAACCTGGGGCGGCATGCGCATCGAGAAAATGATTGATGAGATCCATAACCGTGTGATTCGCAAGCGGCAGAAACTGCAGCTGAAGAAGCTTGCCTCCTCGGGCAGCCTGCGCGAAGTCCTCTCCTCTATCGTCAATCGCGAAGTCATCACCCGCGACACTGATGGATTTGCCCATGCGCTTGCGCTCTACGATATCAACACCCGCCGCATCGAGTACCTGCAGAACCCCCTGATTCTTGAATACAAGTCTCGAAAGACGGGTGGCAAGATGGGCGTATTTGTCAGCTTTATGGCGCTTGCCATTATGGCGTACGATGCAATGATTTCTATTTTTGGGATATAGTCATGGCAAACGAAACCAGCACCATGCAGGAAGAACATGTCGCCGCAGAGATCGCGCGGGAGACAAAGCAGGCCATGACCCGGCGACGCGGGAAGATGAGCGGCAAGTATAAAGCCCTGCTCATCATCACCAGCCTGTTAATGATGGGAGTACTGCGCACAGGCTTTATCTTTGTCATTATCGCCATGCTCCCTGCCGTCGTTGCCTATTACATCGACATCACTGCCGAGCGGCACCGCTTTAAAACTATCTTTGCCTGCAACCTATGTGGGGTGCTTCCTTATATTGAAAAAATGCTTTACGCAGGCCCTTCAAGTGCGGTGCTCCAATCCATCATGGGGAATGTTACCAACTGGATGCTGATTTTTGGCTCTGCACTCGTCGGCTGGCTGCTAAGTGAGCTGTGCCCCATGGTGGCACAGGTGCTGGTAGCCAGCATGCATCAGGCGCAGATTTCGCGTATTGAGCGGATGCAAAAGAAAATTGAGAGCGAATGGGGCCCTGAGGTCATGCAGTTCAGCAAAAGCTTTGAGGATGATGAGTAACGCTAGTCTGTAGCAATCCAGCCGCCACCCAGCACACGATCTCCTTTATATACCACGCATGCCTGCCCCGGCGCGATGCCCTCGTAAGCGTCCACCAAATGGATCTCTGCATCCTGCGCAGAATCGGGATGAATGGCAGCAGCAACAGGAGGTTGTGCCGAACGTACTTTTACCCGCACATCTTCGCGCGCACCCGGCGTGTCCAACCAGTTGAGCTCCTTAATACGGAACCGGTGGCGCGCAAGTGCGGTGCGCGGTCCAACTATGACCCGGCGGTTGGGCGCATCCAGTCGAATCACGTACAATGGCTCTCCCGAGCCACCACCCAACCCCTTACGCTGCCCCACTGTATAATGAATAATGCCACTATGCGCACCCAGCACATGGCCATCGACATGAACAATTTCACCCGGCTCTGAAGCGCCCGGACGCAGCTTCTCGATGACCTTGGCATACCCACCTGTCGGGACAAAGCAGATATCCTGACTGTCGGGCTTTTCAGCCGTGGCGAGGTTAAACTTTGTTGCCAGCGCACGCGTTTCCTCCTTGCGCAAACCGCCAAGCGGGAAGCGTAAAAAGTCCAGCTGCTCCTGTGTGGTTGCGAAGAGAAAGTAGCTCTGGTCTTTATCCGGATCAGCACCACGGTGCAGTTCCGCACGTCCTTCCGGGCTCACGACCCGCTGCACATAATGCCCCGTGGCCATACAGTCTGCACCAAGGTCACGCGCTGTTTCCAACAGGTCTTTAAACTTCACGGACTGGTTACAGCGCACGCAGGGAATCGGGGTCGACCCCGCGAGGTAGGTCTCGACGAAATCCTCCATCACGGCATCTTTAAATTTGCTTTCGTAGTTCAGGACATAATGTGGGATGCCCAATGCATCTGCGACACGGCGTGCATCGTGAATATCCTGCCCGGCACAGCAGGCGCCCTTTTTACCCACCATGGCGCCATGGTCATAAAGCTGGAGCGTAATGCCAATCACCTCATAGCCTTGCGAGTGCAGCAATGCCGCCACTACGGACGAATCAACCCCTCCCGACATCGCTACCACGACACGGGTTTGGCTCTCCGGCTTATCAAATCCAAGGCTGTTCATGTCCGGGCTATAGCGAGTTTCAGCGGAAACCGCAAGGTTTCCTCACTTCTCGACACTTCCCTTTACCCGGGCGGCAAGGCTAGCGTTCACAAACATGTCGAGGTCTCCATCCAGCACCCCTTGCGTGTTGCTGGTCTCCACATTCGTCCGCAAGTCTTTTACCATCTGGTAAGGGTGCAGCACATAGCTGCGGATCTGGTGCCCCCAGGCATTGTCGGTTTTCTGGGCATTGAGGGCGTCGGTCGCCTCTTCCTGCTTGCGCAGCTCATGCTCGTAAAGGCGCGCGCGGAGCATATTCCATGCCTCGGCGCGGTTCTGGTGCTGGCTACGCTGGTTCTGGCAGGCCACAACAATCCCGGTCGGAAGGTGGGTAAGACGCACGGCAGACTCTACCTTGTTGACGTTCTGCCCCCCCGCTCCGGATGAGCGATAGGTATCCACGCGCACATCCTTTTCTTCAATAGTCAGGTCGATGCTTTCATCCACCACGGGGTAAACCCATGCGCTTGCAAAGCTGGTATGCCGCCGTGCATTGGAGTCGAAGGGAGAAATCCGCACCAGCCGGTGAACGCCCGACTCTGTCTTGGCCCAACCATAGGCATTGTGCCCGGAAAGACGAATGGTGGCCGACTTGATTCCCGCCTCATCGCCTGCCAGCTCATCAATAATCTCGGTCTTAAACCCACGCCGCTCTCCCCAGCGCAAATACATACGAAACAGCATGAAGGCCCAGTCCTGCGACTCCGTTCCACCAGCCCCCGGGTGGATCTCGATAAAACAATCATTGGCATCCGCCTCACCGGAGAGCAGCGCTTCAAGCTCCATCCGTCCGATCTCGGCAACCAAAGCGGCAAGCGCAGCCTGCGCTTCTACAACCATGGCTTCATCGTCTTCTGCATCTGCCATTTCATGCAGGTCGAGTGCATCTTTAAAGCGTGTGGTGATGCTGTTGAAATCTGCGATCAGCTTTTCAACCCGGGTGCGCTCACGAAGGATTTTCTGCGCCTGCTCCTGATTGTTCCAAAGATCCGGGTCTTCTGCCTGCGCATTCAGCTCCTGCGCCTGCTTGATGAGGTTGTCGTAGTCAAAGACACCTCGCAAGTAAGCGGTGGGAGGCGTCGAACTGCTCTTTCAATGTAATGATCTCTGCGCGCATAGGTCTTTATGATTTCTGTCGTTAAATGCTTGAGGGTCTCTATAAAGCGTTCCCCATTCCAGCGAAAGCTGAAATAGTACGGGTTAGTATACACCTCCTGTACCGGAGACTCCGCCCCCGGGATTAAATCCATCCGGATCAATCGGACGCTGGTATGGGGCAAGCTCCCCCGCTCCGGGCGGCGTAAAGGGATTCGGCGGAAGCGGTGGTCCCTCCGGATTGTTGAGCATCTCTGGCAATAGCAATGGTAGCTCGCCGCTTTCTTTTTCCTTCAACTCTTCCTGCAATTCATTCTGTGGTTTGAAGATAGGGCCACCCGTGAGGAATGCTTCCCGAATGGTGGGGCGCCCCGGCTCAACACCCGCCATCAGTACCGATCCGGTTTCACGGTCTACAGAAATCTCACGAATGCCGGGCGGCACACGGAAGTCATGTTTCGGAATATCACCTGCCGCCTGCTGCATGAACTTAATAAAGCCCTGAATAGCGACGCGCCCCCCTGTCTCACGCGAGCCGAGCGACTTTGGGGTATCAAACCCGATATACGTGCCCACCACGATGTCTGGGGTAAAACCCATAAACCATGTGTCACGGGCATCATTTGTCGTACCTGTCTTTCCGGCAACGGTCCGGTGAAGCACCCGCGCAGCACCCCCTGTACCACGCTGCACCACCCCCTCAAGAATCGAGGTGAGCTGGTAGGCAACGCGCGGATCAATCACACGATCACGCTCATCCGGGATTGTCGGCGGCGTGCTGAGGCTGGCAGACTCTGCATCGGCAGAGACCATGCAGGCTTCACACTGGCGGGTATCACGACGGAAGATGGTCGCGCCATTCCGATCATCAATACGTTCGATGAGCCACGGTGCGATGCGACGACCTCCGTTGGCAATCATGCTATAGGCTGCAGTCAACCGCATCAGGGTCGTCTCGCGTGCACCGAGTACCATTGAGTAGTTGGGCAGTGACCCGTCGTCGTCATAAATGCCAAGGCGACGTGCGACCCGCATCACCCGCTTGATCCCAATCATTGCCGCAAGACGTACCGTTACGGCATTGCGAGAGTGCTCAAGCGCCTTACGGAATGTAATGGGACCGAGATAATCACCCTCATAGTTTTTAGGTGTCCACATGGGCAGGTCTGGCCCTTGTGGTAAGGAGATGGGGCTGTCCTGAATAATCGACGTCGGGCTGAAACCACTCTCGAGCGCCGTCAGGTAGACAAATGGCTTGAAGGCAGATCCTGGCTGCCGCTTGGCTTGCGTCACCCGGTTAAACTCAGACCCAGTATATGCATACCCACCCGACATGGCGAGCACACGCCCTGTATGGGCATCCATCACCACCAGACCGCCGTTAATCTCCGGTATCTGAAGAAGCTTATAGTCCTGCTTCCCCTCTTCTGCCGGAGCAACCAGCACAACGTCACCAATGGCAAAGGTTGGCTTTGCCCAGCGCATCTGTTCTGGAGGCAGAATCCCACGGTCGCCATTCAATAGCCCAATTTCGACTTTAGGATGCACCGCCCGCACAATCGCGAGCTGTTGATCGTCGAACAAGGCAACATTCTTTTCTTCACGCACCTTGTTGAGTGCTGCAGGCCAATCCTCGGGCACCTGCTTGAGCGAGGCAATCGGCCCACGATAACCATGCCGCTGGTCATAAAGCATCAGCGCCTCACGCAGGGCATGGTCAGCATAGTCCTGAAACTTCGGATTGAGGGTCGTCTTCACGAACAGGCCGCCCTTATACAGTACCTCGCTGCCGTACATCTCAACCAACGTGCGGCGCACCTCTTCGGCAAAAAAGTCTGCGTGAGCGACTTCATCTTTGTTGCGGGTGCGGGTGATGATCGCCGTGCTCTTTGCCCGTGCCGCTTCATGCGCGTCAATATACCCGTCGGCCAGCATCCGGCCGATCACATAGTTGCGACGCTCAAGCGCCCGATTATAATTCTTGGCTGGGTCGAAATACGATGGTGCCTTCGGCAGCGCGGCAAGCAGTGCGGCCTCTTCGGTTGAAAGCTCGTCCAGCGACTTATCGAAATACGTGATCGCGGCAGCAGCTACCCCATAGGTACCCTGCCCCAGATAGATTTCGTTCAGATAGAGCTCGAGGATCTTCTCCTTACTGTAGCTATTGCTAATGCGGTAGGCGAGGATTGCCTCTTTGATTTTACGCTCGAAAGATTTTTCCGATGTCAGCAGGAAGTTTTTGACCACCTGCTGGGTAATCGTCGATCCCCCCACCAGTGTATGGTTCTTTCCGTAATGCAGCAGGTTCGCACGAATTGCCCGCGCGGTTCCCATCAGGTCGATTCCCTGATGGGAATAGAAATTCTTATCTTCCGCCGCGATGAAGGCACGCTGGACTGCCTTCGGGATAGCAGAAAGCGGTAGAAAGAAGCGCTTCTCCTTTGCATACTCGGCCATCAATTTGCCGTCATCCGCATACAGGCGCGTGACAATTGCAGGGTCGTAATTGGCAAGCTGGTCTGTTGAGGGAAGGCTGGAGCTGTAATGTTGGATGACCAGTGCAAATGCCAGCACCGAGAAAATAAACCCAAGGAATGCACTGGCGACCAGCCATTGCAGAAAGCGCATGGAGCCGCGCGCACGCAACCGCAGCTTACGCTTGGCGATGCGTGGAGAGCGGCGCTTGGGTTGAGGCATATCCTCTGGCGGCAACAGGTCACTAGCCACAGGTGGTGGCGTCACACGCCCCCGAAGCACGCGCGCAATCCGCGCTTTTACACTGCCAACAATGTTTGCCATGCCGTAGTGCTACTGTGCAGCGTAGTAGCGGTCAATGCCCTTAATGATCGAGGCCACTACAAGCTCGCGGTATTCGGGCGAGAGCAGCAGTTTCTCATCACGGCGATTGCTGAGAAAACCCAGCTCAATTAACACAGATGGAATATCCGGTGCTTTTAACACACGGAACCCGGCAAACCGATGTGTACGCGAGAGGCGAGTGATTTTTGGATGTAGGCTTTCCATAATCGCGTCGGCAAAAATGGTGGATTTGTTCATCGTCTCGCGCTGGGTGAGGTCGATCAGGATATTGGCGACATCCTGATCGGTTGTGCTGAGATCCATACCCGAAATAATATCTGCCTTGTTTTCATGCTCTGCCAATGCGGCAGCTTCATCATCCGAGGCCGTCGCAGACAGCGTATAGATCGACAAGCCCTGCGCCTCGGCACGCGGATTTGAGTCGGCATGCAGCGAGATCATCAGATCGGCATGCGCTTGACGAGCAAGGTTCACACGCTCGTGCAACATGATAAAATGGTCGTCCTCGCGGGTCAGCGCCACCCGGTAGCGTCCGGTACGCAGCAATGCCTTGCGCAATGCTAATGTAAAGGCCAGCGTAACATCCCGTTCACGCGTCTTATGCAGGCCGATGGCGCCGGGGTCTTGCCCACCATGGCCAGCATCAATCGCAATCAGTGGCTTCGTCTCTTCGGGCTTCACTTTTGCTTTAGCCGCACCGCCTGCGGCAACCGGCTTACTGGCTTTAAGTCCGACAATCAGTGGATTTCCCTCTGTAATGTTCTGCAGGGTTGCCGGCGCAGCAAGATCCATCACCAGTCGCGAGGTTGTTGCGTTAAACTTGCCAACTCGCACGCCCTTCAGCAGCACCCCTTTATATTTCTTTGGTAGGGAGAGGCTTCCCGTGAACTCAGGCAGGTCGATGACAACCCGGTCAGGGTTGGTAAGGGTGAAGCTGCGCTGGACTTCTATCTCCTCACTGGCGGTAACCGCCACCTGTTCAGAGCCATCCTCATTCACCTCGACCGTCAGCCCCGTGAGTTCGGCTGCCAGCGCGGCATCTGCCGACAATAGCGCCGCCAGCACCAACGCGGCGCTTAAGAACAAATTACGAGAGGAGACAGCCATGCGGCTATTTATGCCAAAAAAAATGCCCCTGTCATGCATTTTCCTACAGATTGAGGAATGTGCCGTCTCCCTTCCCCTGAGCGCTATCCAGGGGAGTGCGCGTAACAACCCGAACCGTGGCTGGTGAAGGCTGATGCAGATACGCATCGTCGAAGTAATAGGCGGCGTAATATTGCTCAAGCTGCTGCTGCCGCTCCTGTGGCGAGACTTTTGTACCCTGCTGTGCTGCCAGAGCGTCAAAGTAGGTGGCCACCAGCTCACCATGCTGCCTTTCTCCCCCCACCGTCAGGGACACCCCGTTAAACTCCAGCGACACCGACTTCCCTGACCTCATTGCTTTGCGGTTTGCCTCCTCCAGCGCTTCCCAGAGAAACGTGCCCTTTTCATCTTCCAGCCAATAGGTTTCGATACAAATGCGGTGTGCCGCAGGGTCAAAAGGTACCTCACCATCGCGGCAATCTGCTAAAAACTCATCAAAATATTGGTCTATTAGCGCTTCAGGAGTCGTTTCCGCCGTCACCGTCAGGGTAATGCCGTCGAAATTAACTTCCACCGGCTCCCCAGCCTCCCGCATGCGCATGAATCCGACTTTTATTGCACTATTCAGTCGCTTACAGTCATTTTCTACGGCGGGTGGCTTATCCATGGTGCATCCATGCAGTTGATCGCCCAACTTTACGTTTTTTTTTACTTCTTTTCAAGCGCCCCTCTCTAAAAGCGCATTAATTTCCAGGAGGACGGGAGGGGCATGTATCTTTCACCTTGCCATCGGTGGGAAGCCATCTTATATTCCCATGAACAGACGAAATTCGGCTGCGGCCCGGCCAGATACACACAACCCCGGGGAGCGCAGCAGGGTATGATTAACAGTTACACAAGGCGCCGACGCGCAAGATCATGAACCTCTTCGGAACATTCTCGAAAAACACCCAGCGCCGCGCAGCCATGCGCCTGACAGGATGTTTTTCCCTTACACCTCCTCTAGTCGCGAGTCCCTTTGCTCTGCGTATTTCTGCGGGAGAACGCCTGGGTTAGCCTGGGCGGTGCCGCACACGCGCGGTAGGTTCCACGAGTCAATGATCCTGTCGCCCACGTGCCGCACAGGAGATTTACAATGACCAAACGTATGCTGATTGACGCAGCGCACGCCGATGAGACCCGCGTCGTGCTACTCGATAACGACCAAGTTTATGATTATGACTTCGTCACCAGTGCTAAATCACAGGTAAAAGGCAATATCTACCTCGCCAAAATTACACGGGTTGAGCCCTCCTTACAGGCTGCCTTCGTGGAATATGGCTGTGGCAAGCAGGGCTTCCTGCCTTTCTCGGAGATCCATCCGGATTACTACCAACTCCCCCAGAACGACAAACAACAGCTACTGGAAGAGCAGATTGCCGAGGCCGAGGCCGAAGAGGCGGCCGAAGAAGCTGCTTTTGAGCGCGAACAGTCCGCACGAGAAGCACGGGGCCGCGGCCGTGGCAGCCGCGATGCGGATGGTGATAATGATGGCGACACAGACGACGAAGATAGCAGTGACGAAGATAGCACGGCAGACTCCACAGACGACGATGCCAGCAATAGTGACTCCGTCGTAGCCTTCACCGAAGCAAGTATGGCCGATTCGGCTGTTATTGCATCACTCCCAACCGTGCCTGCTCTGGAAATACCAGAAGAAGGTGACGCCGAAGAGGATACCGCCAAAACCACCATCGAAGTGCAGCCCCTCAACGCAGAAAGCTTTGCCGTTCAAAGCGACCCTGTGTCAGAGGACGCGCCTGCTACAGAAGCACAGGCAGAAGACGGCAGCCAGCCCGAGGCCGCCGATACTGCAGCGGATACCTCTCCTGACGAAGATGGCTCCGCGAACGAGAATGACGAAGGCCGCGACCTGCGCAGCCGTGATCGTGGGCAACAGCGCCGCTACCGTATTCAGGAAGTTATTAAGCGCAACCAGATCGTCCTTGTGCAAGTCATCAAGGAAGAGCGCGGCAACAAAGGCGCCTCGCTGACCACCTTTATTTCCCTCGCTGGTCGCGCAGCTGTGTTAATGCCAAACTCACCGAAAGGTGGCGGCATCAGCCGCAAGATTACCGACCGCGAGACCCGCAAACGCCTGAAGGAAATCGCTGCCGAAATGCGCACGCATCGTGGCATGAGCGTTATCATTCGCACTGCCGGCCTGGATCGCACCAAAGCGGAAATCCGCCGCGATTATGAATACCTTGTCAGTGTCTGGAACGAAGTACGCGAGCTAACCCTCGCCTCCATCGCCCCCGCCCTCATCTATGAGGAAGGCAACCTTGTTAAGCGCTCGCTGCGCGACCTTTACACCAGCGACGTAGAAGAGGTCATCGTTGAGGGTGAGGCAACCTATCAGGATGCTAAAAGCTTCATGAAAATGCTGATGCCAAGCCATATTGGCCGCATCAAGCTATACAAAGAATCCATGCCGCTGTTCGCGTATGCAGGGGTTGAGGATCAACTGCTGGCCATGACGGAACCGCAGGTTCGCCTTCCTTCTGGCGGTGAAATCGTGATCCACCCAACCGAGGCACTGATCTCGATCGACGTCAACTCCGGGCGCTCCACGACCGAGCGGAATGTCGAAGAAACCGCGATCAAAACCAACCTCGAGGCCGCCTACGAAGTTGCACGGCAACTGCGCCTGCGTGACCTTGCCGGGCTGGTAGTGATCGACTTTATCGACATGG
>JAUIBB010000102.1 GCA_030427685.1 Alphaproteobacteria bacterium | reverse complement strand
GGATGGTCAGGAAACGGTAGCGCTTGACGCGGCCCTTGCAGGCCTTGTAAAGGAGTGTTCTGCCCCTGTGGCGTAACCCAAGGAGAAATTTACGAATGACGGCATCCTATGAGTCTTAAGGCAAAGCGCGGTAAAGAACCGCGCGTGAATCGCGATATTGTTTCAGAAAAAATCCGCCTTATCGGGGCCAATTCGGAAATGATCGGTGTGACTACCGTTACCGAGGGTCTGCGTGCTGCAGAAGCCGCCGGACTAGATCTGGTTGAAATTTCGCCGGATGGGGATCCGCCAGTTTGTAAATTGCTGGACTACGGTAAGTTTCGCTTTGCGGAACAGAAAAAGTTTCAGGAATCACGCAAAAAGCAAAAAGTAATCCAAATTAAAGAGATCAAGCTGCGCCCAGCGATTGGTGCGCATGATCTTGAAATCAAAATGCGTGCGATTGTGAAATTCCTCGACGAAGGCGATAAGGTGAAAGTTACCCTGCGCTTCCGTGGCCGGGAAATGGCGCATCAGGAGCTTGGTATGGCGCTGCTTACAAAAGTGCGTGAGCAATTGGGCGACCGGATCAAGGTCGAGCATGAGCCTAAAATGGAGGGGCGTCAGGTGATTATGGTCATCGCCCCCGCCAAGCATTAGCCAAAAAGCAACGGCGCGGTATAAAGCCGCACCTTCCTTCTTTTCGTGTCATGCTGGGCTTGATTCAGCATGCATCTGCTTTATGAATACGATGATCCTGACGCCCGTTGGGATGCTACGACATCTCAGGAGTTTCCATGCCTAAAGTTCTCATTTCTGATAAGCTCAGCCCTCAAGCGGTCGAGGTATTTAAATCGCGTGGCGTTGAGGTGGATCTTAAAACCGGCCTCACCGAAGCGCAGTTGATTGAGATCATTGGGCAGTATGATGGGCTGGCGATTCGTTCAGCTACCAAAGTGACCGCCAATGTGCTGGAGGCTGCCACGAAGCTGAAAGTCGTGGGCCGCGCGGGTATTGGCGTTGATAACGTCGATGTAAAAGCAGCCACTGCACGTGGTGTCGTGGTGATGAACACTCCCTTTGGTAATTCGGTGACAACTGCCGAGCATACGATTTCCTTGATGATGGCAATGGCACGGCAAATTCCCGCAGCAAATGCCTCAACCCATGCAGGCAAGTGGGAGAAGAGTAAATTTATGGGTGTCGAAATGGCCGGAAAAGTCCTCGGCCTGATTGGTTGCGGCAATATCGGCTCCATCGTGGCAGATCGTGCGCAGGGGCTGAAGATGAAAGTCATTGCCTATGACCCGTTCCTTTCTGCTGAGCGTGCCGTGGCAATCAATGTCGAGAAGGTGGAACTTGATGCATTACTGTCGCGCGCAGACTTCATTTCGATGCATACCCCGATGACGGATGCGACGCGTCATTTGCTGAATAAGCAAACGCTGGCGAAAACCAAAAAAGGCGTGCGGATTGTAAACTGCGCGCGTGGCGGGTTGATTGTCGAGGCCGACCTCAAGGCTGCGATTGAATCCGGCCATGTTGCTGCGGCAGCGTTCGATGTATTCGAGGAAGAGCCAGCGAAGGAAAATGTCCTGTTTGGCATGGAGCAGGTGGTCTGTACGCCGCATCTGGGCGCATCGACGAACGAGGCGCAAGAGAATGTTGCGATTCAGGTGGCTGAACAGATGGCAGAGTACCTGACTGCTGGTACGGTCACCAACGCACTGAATATGCCTAGTGTGAGCGCAGAAGATGCCTTGCGCCTGAAGCCTTACCTCGATCTTGCGACGCGCCTTGGCGGGTTCGCCGGACAAATGGCAACCGGAGGGCTGACGAAGGTGCTGGTTGAGTATGAGGGGGCTGTTGCTGAGCTAAATACCAAGCCATTGACGGCGGCTGCCCTTAACGGGTTGCTTGCACCCTTGATGGAAGGGGTGAATATGGTCAACGCTCCTGTGGTTGCTAAAGAGCGGAATATTGACGTCAGCGAAGTGCTGCACGAGCGTACGGTAGATTATAAAACCCTGATGCGTGTTACGGTCACCTTCGATGGCGGTGCGTTTGCCATCAGCGGCACGTTGTTTGGCGATCAGCCGCGCGTGGTTGCATTGGGAGAGGTCATGCTTGAAGCGTCGCTTGGCAGCCGGATGCTTTATATCGCAAACGAAGATAAACCAGGGCTGATTGGTAGTCTTGGGCAATTGCTGGGCGAGGCGAAGGTCAATATCGCCAACTTCCATTTGGGGCGCAACGTAGAAGCCACAGATGCGGTCGCGCTTATTGAAGTCGATCAGGCGATGGATGCTAAATTGCTTGAAAAAGTAAATAAATTGCAGGGTGTTAAGGCATCTCGTCTGCTGCAATTTTAAGTAGAGTTTGCCGCCAGCTGCAAGAAGTGAGTGTGACTTCTTTGTCTCCTTTGTCGATTTTTGTTGCAATGGGGCAACTTTTTTCGCATATCCCTCTTGCTGAATCGCGTGTGGAGCCTACATACTGCACGTGAGAGGCGAAAAGCCCCCGTTCCCCTAAATACTATGCCTATTTGGTCTGCTGCTGTCGCATTCTATAACTGGCTGTTAATCAATCATTAACCCTTGTGTGGTAAGGTCAAGCCAACAAGGAAAGGGATTATATGTTAATTCGTGTGAACAAAAATACTGGCACCCGCCCACAAACAGTCAAATATGCTGCGCTTTCGACCGGCACGATCAGTCATGTCTGGTACGATGATGACAGCGCACCCATCGCAAAACGCACCAATCGCATCAAGCTTATCCGCGTAAAGCCGGAGAGCGTGAATGATCGCTTCGACGCATAATAGGCGCTATTTATCTGAATAATTTCAAGTGGTTAATCCATTTTTAATCTACTAATGCCTTATGGCTCGCTGTAGTGGGGTATCGCAATGGACAAAATAACAAAGCGTTCGCTTAAGGGGCATTTTCAAAAGGCGCTTCAAGGTGGTGAAGATGCTTTATTACAGCATCTGAATGAAATCAGTGCAGATGATTACACTTGGTTGCAAACAATGTCGGCAAAGGAGATTTTTGAGTGCCAGTCGAGCTTACTGGATGATTTTGACCAAGTGCAGCCCCTTCTTCAAAACGTAAAGCGTGAAGAATTTTCAGCATTGGCGGGAGCGGTGCTGGAAGAAGCCCGCGCAAAAAAGAAAAAAGAAAAAGAGGCCATTTATACGAATCCTCCTAATTGGGTGGAATATTGTGCTAAGGGCGCTAGCAAAAATACTTTTATTCTGGTGGATGGTGAGGAACTGCATCATATGTATCAAGCTCTAAAGCACGCAGAGGAGTGTCACCCTCAAAGCCCATTCCTGAAAAAAGCTGATGCATTTTATCATGATCTCAGCGCGTTTGGTCTAGAGGTGAAGGATGAAAAAATCAGGGTTCACCATGAAACCATGAAGATGATTGCCACACAGATAGCTGTTGTTGAGCGCAATTATCCAGACGACGAGGCTATCGCCGCGGTACAAAATTCCTTAGCAAAGTTAGGGTTGGATCAAAAACCGGTGAAGGTATCGCTAGGCCAAGCCTAGCCTACTTTATTCCATATGCTGGCCGCCGTTTACCGAGAGTGTCTCGCCGGTGATAAACCCGCCTTCATCGGCAGCGAGGAAGCAGACGGCACGGGCGATTTCTGAAGCCTCACCCAAACGCCCTACCGGAATTTTGCTGACGATGGCCTTTAGCACATCCGGGTTGATCGCGGCGACCATTTCGGTGTTGATGTAGCCAGGCGCAATCGCGTTTACAGTGATGCCCTTGTTCGCGCATTCGCGTGCAAGGGATTTGGTGAAGCCAATTACCCCGGCCTTGGCAGCCGCATAGTTGGTTTGGCCCATCTGGCCGGTCTGGCCGTTGATGGAGCTGATGTTGACGATCCGGCCATAGCCTTTGCCACGCATGCCCTCGATGGCCGCGCGGCACATGTTGAAGCAGGATTTGAGGTTGGTATCGATCACCGCATCCCAGCTTTCCTCGCCCATTTTATGCATGAAGCCATCGCGAGTAATCCCGGCATTGTTGACGAGGATCTCGATCGTGCCGAATTCACTCTCGATATGCCGAACTGCGTGCTGGCATTGCTCGAAATCCGAAACATCGAAGCGGATGACTTCAATGCCAGTTTCTTTTTTGAATGCCAGTGCGGCCTCTTCGTTGCCGTGGTAGCTGGCGATGACTTTGCAGCCTGCTTTTTTAAGATCCCGGGCAATGGCTTTGCCGATGCCGCGTGTGCCGCCTGTGACAATCGCGATCCGGTTTTTCATGCTCATGGTGATGTCCTTTTATAGAATTTAGGGGTTAGGTCACGCTGCTTCGACGCACATGGCAATGCCCATGCCGCCGCCAATACAAAGGGTGGCGAGACCCTTTTTCGCGCTGCTGCGCTTCATTTCATGGAGCAGGGTAGTAAGGACGCGTGCGCCCGAGGCGCCAATTGGGTGGCCGATGGCAATCGCGCCGCCATTGACGTTGACCTTGGCTTCATCCCAGCCCATTTCACGATTGACGGCGATGGCCTGCGCGGCAAAGGCTTCGTTGGCCTCGATAAGGTCGAGGTCGGCGGTGCTCCAGCCCGCTTTCTCTAGCGCTTTTTTCGAGGCGGGAATGGGGCCGGTACCCATAATGCTGGGATCCACCCCTGCCGTTGCCCATGATTTAATGCTGGCCAGAGGGGTGAGGCCGCGCTTTTCGGCTTCGCCACGAGTCATTAATAGCACGGCGGCAGCGCCATCGTTAATGCCGGATGCAGTGCCTGCGGTAACGGTGCCATCAGGCTTGAAAGCCGGGCGTAGCTTGGCAAGGCTTTCTGCAGTCGTGTCAGCACGAATGAATTCATCCTTATCAACCACGATATCGCCTTTGCGATGCTTGATGGTGATTGGAATAATCTCTGCTGCAAACTTGCCGTCGGCTTGTGCTTTCCCCGCTTTGGCTTGCGACTTGGCTGCAAAGGCCTCTTGATCACCGCGGGTGATTTGAAATTGTTGGGCGACATTCTCAGCAGTGATGCCCATGTGATAATTGTTGAAAATATCCCAAAGACCGTCATGCACCATGGTATCGGTCATGGTGCCATTGCCCATTTTAACGCCCGCGCGTAGCTGCATGGCGTGCGGTGACTGTGTCATGGATTCCTGTCCCCCGGCGATGACGATCGTTGCGTCACCGCTTTGAATGGCTTTCATGCCTTCTGCCACGGCGCGCAGGCCAGAGCCGCAGACCTGATTGATGGTGTAGGCCGTCGCCTCTTGTGCGATGCCGCCATGGATCGCTGCCTGACGCGCAGGGTTCTGGCCATTATTGGCGGTGAGTACTTGCCCAAGAATGACTTCCTGCACTTCATCCGCCGTCAGCTTGTTACGGCTCATCAGCGTTTTGATGACTTCAGCGCCGAGCTGTGCGGCGCTAAGGGAGCTAAGGCCGCCGTTGAAATTGCCGATAGCGGTACGGGCTGCGTCAACAATTACGATGTCATTTTTGTCTGTCATGGGGACTCCTTCGCTGCTTTATGATCCCGCCAAAAGGCAGGGATGATCGTGGATAGTGTCGTGTTCTGTTTTGTAAGTCTCCGCCGGCGAATTGTCCAGTGGTTCGGTTGGCGGTTCGGTAATTCATGCGATACTTTATTGGTTGCAGATGCGTTTAGGGTATACCCTGACTTTATATCTGGGTGACCTTAGAATTTTCCCTCAATCCACTTCACCACTGGCTCCCAGACCTCGGTTTTGGCGCGCCGTCCGACTACCATGCCAACATGGCCGCAATCAGGGCTCAGTACGTCACAGCGCGGTAGCTGTTGGGCGAGGGGGAGTGCGCAGCCTGTTGGGACAATCAGGTCGCGTTGGGGAATCACCGCGAGCGTTGGAATGGTGATGCTCTGCGGCTCGATCCAGCGGCGGCCCACTTTCCACTGATGGGTTGCCAGAATGTTACCCTGAGGCCAGTCTACGAAACATTCCTCTGCAACTTGCTGGGTGAGGGGGACGCCATCGTTCACCCATTGCTCGACGGCAAGGAAATGGGTGCGTTCCGCGGCATTGAGGTTCGGGAAATTCTGGTATTTGGCATGCACGCGCCAAGGGTCGATTAAATAAAACAGCGCTTGTGTGACCGCCGGCGGAACGGGATTGCTCTGGCCAATCCACTGCCGAAAGAGCGTTTGGCTGGTGGGGTCTAGCAATACATGCGGGGTCTCGGGGGCAGAAAAATCCCATGGGGTGGCGAACAGGATCAGGG
>JAUIBB010000101.1 GCA_030427685.1 Alphaproteobacteria bacterium | reverse complement strand
GCTGGCCACCATTAGCAAAAGAGCACTCGCGTGCCGGTTCTGGTTGGCGATCAATAACGGTGACTTCATGGCCCCGTTTGGCAAGCTCATACGCGGCTGTTACCCCGGTAACACCGGCACCTAATACGCATAGTTTCATAAACAGCGGCTGCTTGACGCTTAAGCTGTAATTTCCCGCCGCGGGTTTGACAATAGCTGTTTTGGGGTGGGGGCCGTACGTGCCGAGTTTCTATGCAAGGGCCTGTGCTACTTTCAACACATCAGCGGCATGGCCCGTCACCGACACTTTAGGCCAAACTTTGGCAACCTTTCCGCTTTTATCAATCAGGAAGGTCGAGCGGACAATGCCCATATAGGTTTTGCCGTACATGCTTTTTTCGCGCCAGACACCAAATTTTTCGGCGATGATGCTGCCTTCATCACTGGCGAGGGCAAAAGGAAGCTCATATTTCGCGCGGAACTTATCGTGGCTCTTCATGGGGTCTTTTGAGATGCCAATGACCACGGTCTCTGCTTTTTCAAATGCAGCATGCAGCGCGGCGAAATCTTTGGCTTCCGTTGTGCAGCCGGGCGTGTCGTCTTTTGGATAGAAATAAAGAACGACATTCTTCTTGCCCTTATACGCGGCGAGATCGATGGTTTTTTCGTCCGTCAGGGCAAGGCTACAGGCAGGGGGTGTCATTCCTTCTTCAATGGTGCTGGCTGCTGCGGCGGCTTTTTTAGCGGTTGCTGGCATTGGATGCTCCTGTCTTGAGGTGGATATAGCTGTGTTGTAATCGGCAAATGCGCTCGAGACAACCGAACTCTTACCCTGCGACAACCAGCGCTTCAAATGCGGTGAGTACGTTGGTTTCTTGCGCAATCAATTCTGTTTTAAGCTGGTCGAAGCTGGAGCAGCCCATGCCGTTGACAAGAAGCGCCTTAAGCCCAGTCGGGGCGTCGTCTGTGATGGCACCCCCGGGGGCTGAGAGGCGCTGGAGACTCATCAGGCCGCTGAGGAACTGTTTGGCTGCAAGGAGTTGTTTGGCTGTTTTTCCATCCAGCGCGCCGCACTGCTCGGCAGCGCTGAATACATCGAACGCATCGCGCTGCCAGATGGAGGGGTGTGTTGCCGCTTCTCGCAGCACCAGATATTGGGCCATAAAATCAAGATCCACCATGCCACCCCGGATATGTTTAATTGCCCAGGGGTTGCGAGTGGGGAACTCTTTTGCGATGCGGGTGCGCATCTGGATGACATCCGTCAATAAGAGTAGGGGGTCGCGCGGCTTGGTAACGTGGTGACGGATTGTTTCCTCTACCCGTGTTGCAAAGTCGAGTGAGTTGGTGGCAACCACCCGGGCGCGGGTGAGGGCCATATGTTCGTATGTCCAGGCGCTATTGGCAAAATAGGCATCAAAACCTGAAAGGCTAACGGCCAGCGGACCATCGCTGCCTCCAGGGCGTAAGCGGGTATCGACTTCATAAAGCCTGCCTTCTCGCGTGAGTAAGGTAAGGGCGCTAATTAACCGTTGGCTGATGCGGATTAAATGGGTGCGCACTTCCGAAGCGCTGTCGCCCAGATCATCGTAGAGGAAGACAATATCAAGGTCAGAGCCGAAGGTCATTTCCTGTCCGCCTAGTTTGCCAAGGGCAACCACGGCGAACGGGGTGTCCTCTAATACCGGCATGCTTGCGTGATACTCAACCCAGACTTCCTGCATAGTGGATTGGAGCACTACTTCTGCCACATCCGACAAAAATGCCCCGACATGCTGTGGTGTTGTCAGCTGTTTTAATAAATGTACGCCTGCCTGAAAGCGCTTTTCATTATTAAAGGTACGCAGGTAAATCATTTTTTGTTCAAAGCCATGGGCGAAGCGCAGGCGTTCGGTAACGAGTTCTTCGAGCGCTTCTTTGGTAGGTAGGCCTGTAAAGAAATCAGCTTCAAGCACGCTATCGAGTAAGGCCGGTGCGTTGCTCAGAGTGTCTCCCAGTGCAGGGGCAGACCCAAGAATATCTGCCAGCAGGGAGAGCATCTCCGGGCGTGAAATAAACAATGAAAAGATTTGTGCGCCAGAAGGTAGGCGCGAGATAAAATCATCGAAATAAAAGAAAGCTGTGTCCGGGTTGGCTGTCTTCGATAGGGCAACCAGCAGCGAAGGAATCAGCTCTGTCAGTAATTGTCGTGAGCGCCTGCTGCGTGTCGAGCGGCGGTTGCCGCGATGCCATCCTTGAATAATATCCGATACCCGCTTTCCCTCCTGATAGCCCATCCGGGCGAGGGTGCCGAGGGTGTCCACATCAGCTTCAACACCTGTAAAGACAAGGTTGCCATCAACAGCCAGTGGTGCAGAGTCGGTCATGGATTCGGTGTAAATACGGTGCACATCGCGCAAGGTCATACGGCAGGAAGCTGCAAAGTCTGCTGCGCTATTGTACCCGCAGAATAAAGCTACCTCGTGCAGTGACTCCGAATCTTTGGGCAGGCTATGGGTTTGCTCGTCATTGCGCATTTGCAGTCGGTGCTCGATGTTGCGGAGCTGGGTATAGGCGGCGGCTAACGTGTCACGCGCCTGTGGGGTGGCGAGTTCATATTCTACCAGTAAGTCCAGTGTTCTCAGTGTGCCAGAGATGCGCAGTTCTGGAATGCGGCCTCCCCAGACGAGTTGTTGCGTCTGGACAAAAAACTCAATCTCCCGGATGCCACCGATACCCGTCTTGATATTATGGCCGGGGAGGTCAATCTCACGGCCTGCGGCGACATTCATCTGGCGCTTGATGGAATGAATGTCGGCGATGGCAGCGAAGTCTAGGGTTTTACGCCATACAAAAGGCACAAGTTCACGCATGTAAGACATGCCGGCTTCGATGTCGCCGGCAATGGGGCGTGCCTTAATCATTGCGGCGCGTTCCCAGTTCTGGCCAACGGTCTCATAGTAGGAAAGCGCGGCGGTGGTCGCTACCGCCAGTGGAGTAGACATGGGGTCTGGCCGCAGGCGCAGATCGGTACGAAAAACATAGCCATCTGGTGTGCGTTCTTCGAGGATGGCCACGAGGTCGCTGCCAATCCGGTTCATGAAGTGCTGGGCATTGCGTGCGCCAGTATAAGGCAAGCGTTCGCGCTCAAAGAGAAGAATCAGGTCGATATCGCTAGAATAGTTGAGTTCATGCGACCCCAGTTTTCCCATACCCAGAATGATAATGCCGCTTTCTTCCTCGGGATGGGGTGGGTTATGGGGGTTGATCTCACCGCGCCGGGTTGCTTGCAGCAGCAAAAAGCGCAACGCCATCCGAACGGCGGTTTCACCAAACTGGCTTAATGCTGCCGTGACCTGCATCAATTTCCACTGGCCGCTAATATCGGCAAGGGCAATGGTCAGCGCGCTTTCTGCTTTCAGCAGGCGCAGGTGACGCGCCAGTTCTGATTGGCTCATTTCCGAGAGGCTGATCGCGTCAATACGCTCCATCATGGCATGCCAGGCAGCATCAGGGCCAAGCTCCAGATAGGCCAATAAAACCCGTGGGTATTTAACGATAAGGCGCGCCAGGTAGGGTGAGTTTCCGGCAACGGCGGTGATTAATGCTCGCGCCGGTTCCTCAAAGAAGCTGGGGAAGCCAGATATTTCAGCAAGCTTTTCAAGGCAGTAACTGGCATCCGACGGGCGGCTTGCTTTCGGTAAAGGGTCGATGCTATTTCTCTGCGGATGCGTCATGGGCGCATTGTTTCTGAAAAAGGGTCGAATGGTCAAGCAACTCCATCATGTCGTGACATTTGCAAAGCTGATGCTGTTGCTACCTGTGCTGATTTTTATCTGGGGTGCCATCTGGTTACAGGCGGGAGAGCACACCCTTGGGTTTGCCAAGCCATGGATCGAGGACGCCCTTAACCCAGAAGATGCTCCCTATAGTATCAGTTTCAAAGAGCTGACGCTCGACTGGCACAGTATGATTGAATTCGGCGAGCTGCGCATGAGCCACGTGACCTTCTCAAAGCGCGATGGTACGGTGTTTGCCCAATTACCGGAGATCAATGCAACGATTGATCCGATTGGCTTCCTGCCATACCGGACGATGCTACGTAAGTTGATCCTGCACTCGCCACATTTTTTCATGACGCGCGGCGTGGATGGCACATTACAGGTGGGGCTGGAGGGGGCCACGTCGCCCTTTGCCCTTGCGGAGTTGGTCGCGGCATTTAACTCTGCCACGCCCAGTGATCCAGACAAGCCGATCCGGTTGCCCTTTCGTGATTTTTTGATCGACCATGCCAGCATTAAATTTCATGATGATAAAAGCCAGATCGACATTAAAAGTGAGGATGTAAACCTCTTCCTAAGTCGTCGTCATCGGCGTTATCAGGCAACGCTCGGCATGCCATTTACCTATGATGGTAAAGAGGCCGTGCTTTCTGCTACGCTTGCGCCTACGGCATCACGTACACAGTATTTGTTGGAGACGTCGCTCTCTGGCATTTCGATTCCACTGCTCTGCACCCTTGGGGATTGCCCTGAAGATATCAATGCCGAAGGGACGCTGGATGGTACCGTACGGTTCGCGCTGACCAAGGCTGGAGAGCTGGACTCTATATGGCTGCGGATTGCTACGGCTAATGCGGTGCTTAAGGCCCCGAAATGGTTTGCCAAGCCGTTGGCGTTGAAGGCGAGCACGGCCATCGCACAATATCAGCCAGATACGGCGCATCTTGATATTGTCGATATGCAGTTGGCATTGGCCGATACAACAGTAAGCCTGAAGGCGGCTGCCGACAAAAAAGAAGATGGCTGGTATGCTGCTTTGCATGGGGAGGCCTCACGGCTCGATGTTACACATCTGGGCCGGTATTGGCCGGTGATGTTGGCGCCTGATACACGCCTTTGGATAACCTCAAAGCTTAAATCTGGCCATGCAACGGGACAGGTAGACATACAGCTGACGCCAGAGGTATTTGAAACCGGCGTACTACCAGACGCGGCGCTTTCTGCAGATGTTGCCGCACGGGATGTTACGGTAGATTACCTTCCGGGGTTCCCGCATCTTGAGCATGTCGATGGCGACATTCATTTTACAGGCACCACTGTGAACATTAACGGCACCAGCGGCAGTATGTTGACCGGCACGCAAGTCAGCAAGGCAGTGCTTTGGTGTCCAGAGCTGATGAACCCTAAAAACCCAATGGAAGTAACGCTGATAGCATCAATGCCGGCGGCAGATCTGGCAACGCTATTGGCAGTAGAGCACTTTACCTTCGATGATGCGCTGGGGTTAGATCCTGCAACCGCAACCGGTACGTTTACCAGCACCATGAAGCTGAAGTTTAACTCGTTCTCAGACACGCCATCTTCAAATAAGAACGAAGTGCATTTCGATAGTATTGATTACGACATCAGTGCGCATGCCGAAGGTTTTTCGCAAAAGGGATTGGCTGGCGGTTACGATGTTAAGGCGCTGACGGGTGATCTCAAGGTACGTAAAAATAACGAGTCGTTTAAGGGATCGTTGATGCTGGGGGATAGCGGGGTTAATCATGTCGATCTTCGCCACGAAAGTGGCAAGGCGCTGACGTTGGCCGTCAAGGGCGAGGCTGCCCCCAATGCTCCTGCCCCCAATGATTTTACCCTGAATTATGTGAACGACGCTGCAATGCCAAAAATTACCGTTAGTGGGCATCGGTTGAATGCATCCGTAAACTATGGCGGCACCAGCGGAGGGATGTTGAAAGACTTCCCTGCTATGGCACTGGATATTTCACTGGATGAATTCTTATTGGCTGCCGGGCAACCATTCACCGATGTAAAAGGTATCCTGAGATGTAGTGCACTGCGTTGCGAATCTGCGCATTTCACTGCGCAACGTGGCAAAGCGCATGCAAAGGCCGACATCCTGCACCTGAACGGTGTCCGTAAACTCTTTGTGATTGCAAATGACGCGGGTGATTTCTTAGAGGGGCTGGATATTACCGACCGGATGTCTGGTGGAAAGCTCCAGCTACAGGGAACGTATAACGATAATCAGCAGCCAGCTCCATTCAATGGCCGGGTTTTTATCGAGGGCTTTTCGTTGCAAAATTCACAGATTTTAGGGCGAATCCTCTCTATCGGGTCCCTGACAGGGCTAGCCAATGCGTTGACGGGGAGCGGCATCGCATTCGAGAAGCTAAGCGCCAATATCCATCAGCTAAACGGGCTGGTGACACTGGATAAGGGGCGTGCAAACGGCACAGCAATGGGAATTACGGTGACAGGGACAGTCGATACCAATACGA
>JAUIBB010000100.1 GCA_030427685.1 Alphaproteobacteria bacterium | reverse complement strand
GAAGATGGTACCATCAACATTTTTGCGACCACAAATGAGGCTGCAGCTGCAGCACAAAAATGGATTGAGGGCATCACCGCGACACCAGAAGTTGGCAAGATTTACGATGGGAAAGTTGTCCGTATCGTTGATTTCGGTGCGTTCGTAAACTTCCTCGGCGGTCTTGATGGCCTTGTTCACATCTCGGAAATGGCTGACCATCGTGTCAACCAGGTGACCGACGTGGTGAACGAAGGTGACACAGTCAAAGTAAAAGTGCTGGAAATTGATGGTCGCGGTAAGGTGCGCCTGTCGATGAAAATCGTTGACCAGCAAACCGGTGAAGACCTGTCCGACCAGTATGAAATGGCCGGTAAGTCTATGCGCCGTAAGCGCCAAGGTGGCGAAGCACAAGAGGCATAGTACGCTTCTACGCTAACGAAGAGGGCCGCGCGGAGAAAAATCCTCGCGGCCTTTCTTTTTGCGTGCTGGCGAGGCTTCTTAAAGGTGCGTGTGGTGAGATCCTGCGAGCATCTGGGCAGCAGAAGGTGGCGTGGGTGCAGCTATGGTTAGCTTTGTGCATCTCAGCAGTTGCGTGCGCCTGCACCCCCAAGGCATAAAAAAAGGCCCGCCGGAGCGAGCCTTTTCGTAATTGGTAGTGAGAAGAACTACTTCTTCTTTGCTACTTTTTTCACTGCTTTTTTAGCGGTGGTTTTTTTAGCAACTGGCTTTTTAGCAGCGGACTTAACCACTTTAGCAGCTACTTTTTTAGCAACGGTTTTCTTTTTAGCAGCAGGCTTCTTAGCAGCAGGCTTTTTAGCAGCTACTTTTTTAGCAGCTGGCTTCTTTGCAGCGGACTTAACCACTTTGGTCGTTGCTTTTTTAGCAACGGTTTTCTTCTTAGCAGCTGGCTTCTTTGCAGCTGGTTTCTTTTTAGCAGCTGGTTTCTTGGCAGCTGGCTTTTTCTTAGCAACGGTTTTTTTGGCTACAGCCATGATAGTCTCCATAAAAAAGTTAACAACACCTCCAATTACTCACAGTTGACTTGCTTTTTCTACGATTGATTGAAGTAGTAATCGTCAAGTTCATTATTTTTTATAATAGGCAAATTATTTTGTTGCACACATGCAACAAAAGTTGCAGCGGCGAAGTCACAGCCATGTGGCATGATTTGTAAAAAGGCGATGCTTTTTTATCGAGTGTTGTGTGCCGAGGGTGATTGAAAATTAGAAATGCTTACGCATGTTTTTTCATCAGCTCGGCAATCAGGAAGGCAAGCTCCAGCGATTGCGATGCATTCAGGCGTGGGTCGCAATGGGTGTGGTACCGATTGGAAAGATCCAGCTCAGAAATTGCCTGCGCACCACCGAGACATTCGGTGACATCCTGCCCGGTCATTTCAAAATGCACGCCACTACCATGGGTGCCTTCGGCTTCGTGGATTGCAAAGAACTTGCGCACCTCGGTGAGGATATCCGTGAACTTGCGCGTCTTGTAGCCGTTCGGAGATTTGATGGTGTTGCCATGCATTGGATCACAGCTCCATACCACATGACGGCCTTCTTCTTTGAGGAGGCGCACCAATGGTGGCAAGTACTGTTCTACTTTTGTTGCACCCATCCGTGCGATGAAGGTCAGGCGCCCTGGCTCATTCCCGGGGTTCAAAATGTCGCACAACCGGATCAGGTCTTCCGGTGTCATGCTTGGGCCAACTTTACAGCCGATCGGGTTGGCGACGCCACGCAGGAATTCGACATGTGCGTCGTCTGGCGAGCGGGTGCGGTCCCCGATCCATAACATGTGCGCAGAGCCAACGAAATGTTCGCCGGTTTCGGGATCACGGCGGGTCAGGCATGCATCGTAATTCAGCAGGAGTGATTCGTGCGACGTATAAAAGCGTGCCTCGGAAAGTTCTTCCATCGAGTCGAGGTTCAGCCCGGTCGCGCCGATAAAGTCGAGGCAGTCATTAATGCGCTCAACGATCTGGTTGAAGTGGCGGCCTTGTGGTGATCCGGAAACGAAATCCATATTCCATTTCGATACGCGTGGCAGTCCGGCATAACCCGAGCGTGCAAGCGATCGCAGGAAGTTCAGCGTTGCTGCAGACTGGTAGTATGCATCGACCAGCCGGGTAGGGTCTGGTACGCGCTTGACCGGGTCGAACTCCATACCGTTGACCATGTCGCCGCGGTAGCTTGGCAGTTCTTCATCACCGCGTTTCTCGGTTGCTTCAGAGCGCGGCTTGGCAAATTGCCCTGCGATCCGGCCTACTTTGACGACGGGCGACCCTGCGCCATACATCAGCGCGATGGTCATCTGGATCAGAACGCGGAAAAAGTGACGCACGTTGGTTTCGTTAAACTCTGCAAAGCTCTCGGCGCAGTCGCCCCCTTGCAGCAGAAAGGCATTGCCCATCGCGGCGTGGCTCAGCTCGCGTTTCAGTTGGCGCACTTCTTCAAACGAGACCAGCGGTGGCAGCCCATGCAGCGTATGCTCAACGGCACCTAATGCCTCTGCATCTGGGTAGTTGGGCTGCTGCTTGATGGGGCGCGCGCGCCATGATTCAGGTGTCCAGAGGGTGGAAGATGCCGGGTCAGAGGTATTTTGCGAGGTGGCCATGGTTCTAATACTTGCGTTGCGGGTCGTTTAACCCTAGGAAATATGCGGTATATGTACGGATGAGGAGTAAAAATGTCCAGCGCAATTGATGCAGAGCACACCATCGCATTCATGGGAGTGGCCGGGGCGAATGCGGATCTCGCATGCCGCCAGAACTACCCATATATGACCCCATTGGCATGCAATTCCTTTGAAGATGTGTTCGATGCCGTCGCGCAGGGAAAAGCAAAGCTTGGGATGATCCCGATTGAAAACAGTCAAGCCGGGCGTGTGGCTGAGATCCATAACCTGCTGCCGCGCACCAGCCTGCATATCGTAGCGGAGCATCTCCAGAAGGTAGAACACCATCTCTATGCGCCTTCCGGGGCAACGCTGGAAACAGTAACGGATGTTTATTCGCACCATCAGGCGCTGCTGCAATGCCGCAATTTTCTGCGCGAGCATGAGCTGAAAACACATATTCACGGCAATACAGCAACCGCTGCTCAGGAAGTCGCCGCATGGAATGACCCGACCAAAGCCGCTATTTGTTCTGCATTGGCTGGGGAGCTGTATCAGCTAACACGCCTGGCCACGAATATTGAAGAGGCCGAAGATAACGCGACGCTCTTTGTTGCGGTTGCACAGGAAGCGGTGGATCCGGATCCCAAGCAAGGCAAAGTGCTTACCAGCCTGTTCTTCACGGTGCGCAATATTCCGGCAGTGCTTTATAAGGCGCTGGGTGGATTTGCGACCAATGGCGTGAATATGCTGAAGCTGGAGAGTTACATTCAAGCCGGTACCGGTGCAGCGCAGTTCTTTATGACATTTGAAGGACACCCGCAGGAGCGCTCGGTAGAACTGGCATTGGAAGAACTTGGCTTCTTCACCCAACAGGTGAATGTGCTGGGCGTATACCACGCCGACAGTAAGCGGGGCTAATGGCGGTGCGCCGCCTTTTTAAGGGCCGCGCGCTCGGCTTTGTCCATCTGCGCAACTTGATGGTTGGCCTCTTTTAGGTCATCGAGAAAGACGCTGGTTAGGCGCACGTCCTGCGCATCGCTGGCGGTATGCTTTTCTTCTGAGAATACATCCTCAAGGCGTTGTGCAAGGCCACGATGGTTGCGAAACAGGACAGGAAGTCCTGAGATTTGCTTTTGTTGCTCCATCTCCGTCGCAAGATGTGCCATGGCTTGTTGCTGTTCCTGCCGGTTCGTGGCGGCGTAATAGAGGCCAATTGCATCATTCATGTGACGGAAGGCATCAGTCTCAGAGGTGAGGGCGGCAAGATAGCGCTGGGCAATCTTTGCATTGCCGACCTGAGCGATCGCCGTCGAGATGCCAAAGTAAGGGGTTAGCGCGGCAAGCCCATCCTTTACAGAGCCGTAGGTCTCTGTGTGGTCCAGCAGCGTATGCGAGGCGGTGCTACCTGTTAGGCGGAGGGTCATGGGCATTGTGCCGAGAGGTTCGCCCTGCATGCCGGCATCGCGTATGCGCTGGGCAATTGCGTTTAGGGTAAATGCTCCCTCCAGCTCAGTTTTATGTGTAGCTGATTCACCTTCTACCCGCGTGCCAAGATAGAGGCCGGTGTTCTCCTGGCGGGTGAAAATATAGCGATCTACCGTCGCGATGCCTTCGGCGGTCGTGGCGGTTTGCATATAGCCAATTTCGGTGATGCTGCCTTTGAAGACCTGCGCTTTGACAAAAAAATCCGGCATGGTTTTCCTTCTGATATTTTTGCATTTTATATAGCAAAATCAATGAAAAAGCAAAGTGTTTCGCTGGGGGGATGGGGAATTCAGATTGCATTTGGGAGGGCAGTAAGGTACGGCACAGGCATGGGAAAGAAATTGCTACCAGCGCCGCTGGCACAGGGATATGAAAATTTTCGCACCGGTCGCTACACGGATGAGCGCGACCGCTACCTGAAGCTTGCGGATAAGCAAAAACCAACGGTGATGATTATCGCCTGTTGCGATTCGCGCGCGGCTCCGGAGACGATTTTTGATGCCGGCCCTGGCGAGTTATTTGTCGTACGCAACGTGGCGAACCTCGTACCTCCTTATGCACCGGATGGTAAACAGCACTCCACCAGTGCAGCACTGGAGTTTGCTACGATCGCACTAGGCGTTTCACATATCATGGTGATGGGGCATGGCCGTTGCGGCGGGATTGCCGCAGCATCTGCACCGGAATTTAATCCGCTGACGGCGGGAGACTTTATTGGTAAATGGATCGCAGATATCAAGGATGTCGTTACGAACACGCCTGTCCCAGACGCCTGCTGTGCAGACGAAAAACGCACGTTGATTGAGCGTGCCAGCGTTGAGCATTCCCTTGCCAATCTCCGGACATTCCCGTGGCTGCGTACGCGTGAGAACCAGAAAGAGCTCACCATTCAGGGCACTTGGTTTGATATCGGCCTTGGCGAACTTCACGTGTTTGATGAAGCGAATCAGACCTGGTTGAAGGCATAAAAAAACCTGCCAGATATCTCTGGCAGGTTTTCTTCATCAGGAGCTCGTGTGCGGCTAGGCCGCTTTGTCCTCATTACCAATCCCTAACATTTTCAGTTTGCGGTGCAGCGCCGAGCGCTCCATGCCGACAAAGTTAGAGGTTTTGGAAATATTGCCACCAAATCGGTTGATCTGGGCGGCGAGGTATTGCTTCTCAAAGGTCTCGCGTGCTTCGCGCAGTGGCATCGACATGATGTCGGTGGAAAGCTCGGGGCGCATGACCGTGATGTTGGCATCGATCAGCTCTGGCGGAAGGGCGTCGGCAGTGATTTCGCCGTTGGCACCCACTTGGGCCATGATAATCAGCCACTCCATCACATTGCGCAGCTGGCGTACATTGCCCGGCCAGTTATAGGATTGCAGCACGGCTAGTGCATCCTCGCCCAGTGCACGGGTCGCAAGGCCCATCGCATCTGCAGCACGCTTCAGGAAATGCGTGGAAAGGAAGGCGATGTCATCACGGCGCTCTCGCAGGGTTGGCATACGCAATGGCACTACGTTCAGGCGATAATAGAGATCTTCGCGGAAGCGGCCTGCGGTGATTTCGTCCTGCAGGTCTTTGTTGGTGGCGGCAATGACGCGTACGTCAACCGAGACACGCTTGTTACCACGCACCCGCTCGAAGCTTTGCTCCTGAAGGGCGCGCAGCAGGCGACCTTGGGTCTCCATGTGCATGTCGGCAACTTCATCAATGAACAGGGTGCCACCATGGGCGCGTTCCAGCAGGCCGAGCTTCTCAGCGCCGCCGTTGGGATTGGTGTCTTCGGTGCCGAATAGTTCTGCCTCAATCCGCGAAGGGGTGAGGGAGGCGGCATTCAGCACGACAAAGGCAGCATGTGCACGCATTGAACGGCTGTGAATGAGGCGCGCAATTAACTCTTTGCCCGTACCCGGTGCGCCAGTGATGAGCACCCGCGAGTTGGTGGGGGCCACCTTTTCGACCATCTGGCGAACCGTGTTGATGGCCGCAGAGTTGCCGATGAGCTCGCTCTCGTTTGCGCCGCGCTTTCTTAGCTCATGGTTTTCATGGCGCAGCTTAGCTGCTTCAAGCGCGCGCTTGACGATAATCATCAGCCGCTCGGCGCTAAAGGGTTTTTCAAGGTAGTCGTAAGCACCCATGCGGATGGCGCTGACGGCAGTCTCGATATTGCCATGCCCGGAAATCATGACGACCGGTACATGCGGGTATTTTTTCTGGACGATCTCAAGGATGCCAAGACCGTCAAGTTCGGAGCCTTGCAGCC
>JAUIBB010000099.1 GCA_030427685.1 Alphaproteobacteria bacterium | reverse complement strand
CCAAAGAAGCCCAGATCGTTTCCCATCGACTCATGCTGCGTGCGGGGATGATCCGTCAGCAGGCGGCAGGTATTTACAGCTGGCTGCCACTGGGGTTGACGGTTTTGCGTAATATTGAGCGTATTGTTGATGAAGAGCTGCAAAAAGCAGGGTGTGTGCCGCTGCTGATGCCGACATTGCAACCAACCGATCTTTGGAAAGAGTCTGGCCGCTACGATGCGCTGGGTAAAGAAATGCTCCGCTTCAAGGATCGTGCCGACCGTGAATTGCTTTATAGCCCCACCAACGAAGAAATGATCGTGGATATTTTTCGGAGCGCGGTGAAAAGCTACAAGCAGTTACCTTTGAATCTTTATCAGATTCAGTGGAAGTTCCGCGACGAAGTGCGTCCACGTTTTGGAGTGATGCGGGGGCGTGAATTCTTGATGAAGGATGCCTATTCCTTCAATGCCAGCGTCGAAGATGCAGAAAAAGAATATGCTAAAATGTACGATTGCTATCACCAGATTTTTGCCCGCTTAGGGCTAGTGACAATCGCAGTATCTGCTGATTCGGGCGCTATTGGTGGCAATTTAAGCCATGAGTTTCAGGTCATTGCCGAGACTGGAGAGAGTGCTGTTTATTATGATGCCAAGTTTGACGAAATACGTAATGGCACCTTGAAGCTCAGCGGCGAAGAAATGCGGAATCTTTATGCCATGGCTGATGAGCAGCATGTCCCTGAATCTTGCCCACTGCCAAAAGAGCAGCTGCGCGAAGCCCGTGGTATCGAGGTTGGGCATGTCTTTTATCTAGGCAACAAATACAGTCAGGCAATGAATGTGTCGATTGCCGGGCCAAATGGCGAGCCAGTTTTCCCTGAAATGGGTTGCTATGGGATTGGCGTTTCCCGCCTGATTGCCGCTATCATCGAGGCCAGCCATGATGATGCAGGCATTATCTGGCCAGAGGCTGTGGCCCCGTTTGACGCGGGCATTATTAATTTGCGGGTTGGCGATGCCGCCTGTGATGCAATGGCTTCTGAAATCTGTTCGGGCCTTGAACTGGCAGGGCTGAAGCCTCTGTACGACGATACGGATAAGCGTGGTGGCGAAAAATTCGCTTCGATGGATCTGATTGGTCTGCCATGGCAGTTGACCATTGGGCCACGTGGTGCAGCCGCCGGGATGGTTGAAATGAAATATCGCCGCACAGGCGAAAAATTCGAGATGTCCGTGCCCGAGGCAATTTCACGCGTTAGTGCGCAGCACAGCCAGAATACGGTGATTTAATGGTGCTGATTTCCGCAGTCGAACGGATGCTGGCATGGCGCTATTTGCGCGCACGTCGGGCGGAGGGATTTATTTCGCTCACCAGCTGGTTTGCGGTGATTGGTATCATGTTGGGGGTGGCGACGCTGATTCTGGTTACCTCCTTGATGAATGGTATTCGCGATGAAATGACGTCACGCTTTATTGGATTAGATGGCCATGTCACGGTTTACAGTCAGGCGCGGGCCTTTCGAGACTATCAACCCGCGATGGATATCGTGCGCGAAGTTCCTGGGGTGGTCGCAGTAACGCCACGCATCTCAGGACAGGTAATGGCGACGGCGCATGGGATAGCGCTTGGTGGACAGGTGGTCGCTACGCCATGGGAGGCGCTGGCTGCACGCACAATGTTTACAGACCATATTACCGCGGGAACGCTTGCCGGGGTGCAGGAGGAAGCGGGAGTCGCCATGGGCGAGCGGCTGGCGCGTAATCTGGGGCTTCATGTCGGGGATACGGTGACACTGATTTCGCCGCAGGGGCGTAGCACCATCGCGGGGTTCGTGCCACGTATGAAATCCTACCCGCTGGTGGCAACCTTTAAATTGGGGATGTACGAGCTGGATGCTGGGTTGATTGTTATGCCCTTTGAGGAAGCGCAGCGCTATTTCCTGCTGGCCGGAAGTAGCGGTGGCGCCGTTAGCAATCTTGAAGTGATGACGGAGGATGCGGATAGCGCTCCGGAAGTTGCTGGGCGCATCCGGCTTGTGTTGGGGCAAAGCGTACGTGTTTATGACTGGCAGGAAAGCAATGCCGGTATCTTTGGTGCCCTGAAGGTGCAGCGAAATGTAATGGTGATCATTCTTGCGCTGATTGTCTTGGTAGCGGCGTTTAATATTATCTCCAGTCTGGTGATGCTGGTAAAAGAAAAACGCCGGGATATCGCCGTTTTACGAACCATGGGGGCAACACGCGGTAGTGTTATGCGTATCTTTATCGCGGCAGGTAGCGTTATTGGTATAGCCGGGACGGCAGCAGGTGTGCTGCTGGGATTATTATTGGCTGCCTATTTAGAGCAGATCCATAATTTTATTAAGCTGGTACTGCATCAGGAGGTGTTGCTGGAGAATGTGCAAATCCTCTCGAATCTACCAACTAAGACAGATCCACTCGAGGTGTTGGTGATTATTGTGCTGGCATTGCTGCTCTCTTTCCTTTCCGCCTTGTATCCAGCGCGACGTGCCGCGCGGCTCGATCCGGCAGAGGTGCTGCGTTATGAATAATGTTTTATCACTCCAGAATGTTGGTCGTAGCTACCATACCTCAGCGGGAACATTAGAGGTGCTGAAGAGCGCAACGCTTGCCATGGTGCCGGGAGAGCTGGTTGCGCTGGTTGGGCCGTCGGGTTCGGGAAAATCCACTCTGTTACAAATTGCCGGCTTATTGGATACGCCGCAATCCGGGACGATTACTATCGCGGGGATTGATGCCTCCGACGCAAATGATGCAACCCGGACCTATTTGCGCAGTCAGTATGTGGGGTTTGTTTATCAATTCCATAATCTGTTGCCAGAACTAACGGCGGAAGAAAATGTCGCAATGGCACAGCGTATCGCAGGGGCGAGTGAGGGAACCTCACGCATTCGTGCTCGCTCACTGCTCGATCGGCTGGGCCTTTCTGCGCGGATGCATCACTTCCCTTCACAGCTTTCAGGTGGCGAGCAACAGCGCGTCGCCATTGCGCGGGCGTTGGCCAATAACCCGGCCCTGATTCTAGCAGATGAGCCGACCGGTAATCTGGATCCTGAGACTTCTGAAAATGTACTTCAGCTGTTGCTTAGCATCGCCCGGGAAGAGCATGTGGCCGCGCTGGTGGCGACTCACAATATGGCGCTTGCTAAGCGCCTGCATCGGGCAGTTACCATTCATCAGGGGCAGCTTGACGCGGCGGTTGTATGAGCTTTGTCCACCTGCGATGTCACTCGGCCTACTCATTGCTCAAAGGGGCAATTAAGATTCCGCAGCTGATAGCCCTTGCGCGCAATGATGGTATGCCCGCGCTAGCGCTGACGGATCACGACAATCTTTTTGGCTCGCTCGAATTCTCTCAATATGCGGTGAAGGAGGGGGTGCAGCCTATTATTGGAGCGACGCTGTCGCTGGTTCCATATGGTAGTGAGAATCATGGTACAGGGTTGCGCGGTGCTGCGGATCAGCTGTTGGTCTATGCCAAAGACGAGCGGGGTTATGCAAACCTTCTGAAGCTGTCGAGCCTTGCTTATACCGCCCCTGCGCTTGGGCAGGCGCCATTGCTGGACTATGCAACCCTTGGAGCGCATAGCGATGGGCTGCTAGCACTGACGGGGGGGATTTACGGTGGCTTTGGGCGCATGTTACTGGCAAATCGTAAGGCAGATGCAGAAGCCTTATTGACGCATTTACAAGAAATGTTCGCGGGGCGACTCTATGTCGAACTGATGCGCCACCAGATTCCCGCAGAGCGACAAATTGAGCGACTGCAAATTGATGCGGCTTTGGCGCATAACCTTCCGTTGGTGGCAACGAACAATGTGTATTTTGCCGAAAGCAAAATTTATGAGGCGCATGATGCACTTCTATGCGTTGCGGATGGTCGCTACGTGACAGAAACGGATCGTCCTCGGCTTAATCCAGAGCATCGGTTTAAGACAACCCGGGAAATGAAACTTCTGTTCCGGGATATTCCGGAAGCGTTACAAAATACAGTCCATTTCGCGCGGCGTTGCCATGTTTGGGCGCCGTCACGCTCTCCCATCCTGCCAGGATTTCACATGGAAGATGCAGAAGGTAATGTACTTTCTGAGTCTGAGGCGCTGGCTGTCCGTGCCCGAGAGGGGTTGCAGGGGCGTTTGGAGCGGCAGGTTTTTACCGCCGAGATGACCGAGGCCGAAAAAGAAGCAGTCGCAAAACCTTATCGTGAGCGCTTAGAATTTGAGCTGGATGTTATCATTACGATGAAATTCCCCGGCTATTTCCTTATCGTTTCGGACTTTATTACCTGGGCGAAGGAGCATGGCATTCCGGTGGGGCCCGGACGGGGTTCCGGGGCGGGGTCGGCAGTGGCGTGGTCATTGCTGATTACGGATCTTGATCCGTTGCGTTATGGCCTGATTTTTGAGCGGTTCCTGAACCCGGAACGTGTCTCGATGCCGGATTTCGATATCGATTTCTGTCAGGATCGCCGCGACGAGGTTATCCGCTACGTACAGCAAAAATACGGCGATGACCGGGTCGCGCAGATTATTACATTCGGAAAATTACAGGCTAGAGCTGTGCTGCGCGATGTAGGTCGCGTTCTGCAAATGCCATATTCGCAAGTCGATCGCATTTGTAAGCTGGTGCCCAACAATCCGGCAGATCCTGTTACTTTAGAGCAGGCGATTCAGGTTGAGCCGCTCTTGCAGGCGGCAATGGATGACGATGAGTCTGTAGCGCATCTGGTGGCGCTGGCCCTTAAGCTGGAAGGGCTGTATCGCCATGCCTCCACCCATGCGGCGGGGGTTGTCATTGGTGATCGGCCACTTTCTGACTTGATCCCGCTTTACCGCGACCCGAAATCCGACATGCTGGTGGTACAGTATTCCATGAAATGGGCCGAAGCGGCTGGGTTGGTAAAATTCGATTTCCTTGGGCTTCGCACCCTGACCATTTTGCAAAAAGCCGTCCAGTTAATCAGCCATGATGGCCCGACACTGGATCTTCTGACATTGCCGGAAGGTGATAAGGCGACCTATTCCATGCTCAGTCGCGGGGATACGCTCGGTGTGTTCCAGTTCGAGTCCGCGGGAATGCGCGAGGCGCTTAAGAACCTGCGTCCGGATGCCATTGAAGACCTTATCGCGCTGGGCGCACTCTACCGTCCGGGGCCAATGGATAATATCCCGACCTATATCGACGTAAAGCATGGCCGTGCTGCGCCAGATTATTTGCATCCATTATTAGAGCCTGTACTGCGCGAGACGTATGGCGTGATTATCTATCAGGAGCAGGTGCAGAAAATTGCTCAGGTTCTAGCCGGTTATACCCTTGGCGGTGCAGATTTGCTGCGCCGGGCGATGGGAAAGAAGATTAAGGCCGAAATGGATGCGCAGCGCGCGCTCTTTGTGGATGGCGCAAAGAAAAATAACGTGCCAGAAGCGCAGGCCTCAGGGATCTTTGACCTCGTTGCCAAGTTTGCCGGATATGGATTCAACAAATCGCACGCGGCAGCGTATGCGATGATCGCCTACCAGACTGCCTATCTCAAGGCGAATTATACGGTGCAGTTTCTGGCTGCCTCCATGACCTACGAGATGATCTCTACCGATAAGCTCGCTCAGTTCGGTGCAGAGGCGCGCAAATTTGGTATCGCACTACTACCCCCGGACATTAATGCTTCGGAAGTAGAATTTTCGGTAGAAAAACAGGCCGAGGGGAAATCGGCTATCCGTTATGCGCTGGCAGCCATTAAAAACGTGGGGGCCGCAGCAATGGGGCTCATTGTCGCAGAGCGAGCCAAGGGTGGGCCGTTTAAGGATATTCAGGATTTTGCGGTACGGGTAGATGCCAATGTCATCAATCGCCGGCAGATCGAGCATCTGATTATGGCGGGGTGTTTTGACTCGTTGCACCCGAATCGCCGGCAGCTTTATGAATCGGTCGATGGCCTGCTTGCATTGGCGCATCACGCAACAGAAGAGCGCACCAGCACGCAGGTCAGTCTTTTTGGCGATGTATCCAGCCAGCAGGAAATGAACCGGCAAGTGCTGAAGTCGGTTGATGAATGGCCCATGTTGGAGAAACTGAACTATGAGTGCAGTGCAATTGGCTTCTACCTGACTGCGCATCCGCTAGAGCCGTATGCCCCTGTCTTTAAGCGGCTTGGGGTGTCCTCTTCTGAGCGTTTGACAACAATGCTGAGTGATCGCCAGCCGTTGAAAATGGCTGGCATTCTCAATGCCACCAAATTTCGGAATGGGCCGCGTGGGCGCTCGGCCTTCCTGACGCTCTCCGATGCGTATGGGCAATATGAGGTGGCGGTGTTTGATGATGGGCTGCTGAGCCAGCATCATGCGCTTCTGCAAACGGGGGCCTTGCTGTTTTTACATATTGATGTGCGCATGGGAGACCGTGGACAGCGCTTGCTGGTGACAAGAATTGATCCGCTGGAAGATGTTGCTGGACAGGTTCGAGCGCAATCAGTGACGATTATGGTTGAGGATGTGGGCGAGCTTTCGGCGCTTAAGGCGCTCCTCGGAGAGCCCAAAGACCGAGGCGCCCGGATTGAATTAC
>JAUIBB010000098.1 GCA_030427685.1 Alphaproteobacteria bacterium | reverse complement strand
TCGCGCCGCCCGTCTCCGCAAGCGTCTTCGTAATCGCCGCCGTCAGCGACGTCTTACCATGATCCACGTGACCAATCGTCCCAATGTTGCAATGCGGTTTGCTGCGATCAAATTTTTCCTTAGCCATTTTTCCCTCTTGTTTAGTAATGGATTGAATGCGAAAGTGTGGCGGGGTTTAGCGCAGTTTCCAAGTCCTCGCAATTGAAAAATAACAGTTGGCCACGGTAGGCATTGCGCTTCGCGCGGAAGATGCTAAGAAGCAGCATCATGCGGGTGTAGCTTAGTGGTAAAGCACCAGCCTTCCAAGCTGGCTATGAGGGTTCGATTCCCTTCACCCGCTCCATCTCCTGCCCTACCCCCTTCGTCCCGATACCAAATCAAGGCTGGCACATCCTGATGGCCGATGGTACACAGATTATGCCCATTAATCAGGAGTGAGCGATCCTATGCCAGCCGTAGCGTCACCGACCGTTCTGACGAGTAATACAGAACAATACACCACCCCACGGGATTACGCTGCACTACGCGAGCGCTGGCAGGCCAGCCAACCCTTTCACCATCTGGTGCTCGACCAGTTCCTGCGGGAGGAGATTCTTGCTTCGGTGGTTGCGGAGTTCCCGGACTTCGACGGGGATGCCTGGCGGCGCTACGAGAATGCAATCGAAATCAAAAAGCTACAAAACCATTGGGACAAATTCGGGCCAACGACCTACCGCCTGTTTACCTACTTTAATTCCCGCGCCTTTATCGACCAGCTTGAACTGCTGGTCGGCTGCAAACTCTATGCAGACTACGGCCTCAATGGCGGTGGACTGCATAGCCACAAGCGCGGCGGCAAACTGAACACCCATCTGGACTATTCCATCCATCCAAAACTGCGGCTGGAGCGGCGCCTTAATCTACTGATCTACGTTACCCCAGACTGGCAGGATGCATGGGGTGGGCAGCTGGGGTTATGGGAGCATGATGCCGCCAAAAATGCGCCCGGCGCATTGCGGGAGACAATTTCCCCTTCCTTCAACCGGGCCGTGCTTTTCGATACGACACAACATTCATGGCATGGATTGCCAGAGCCGATTCTCTGCCCAGAGGGCATCACCCGCAACAGCCTTGCGGTCTATTACCTATGCGATCCGCGCCCCGAAGCAGTCGCACGCGGCAAGGCGCTATTTGCTCCCTACAAGGAGCAGGCCGAGGACCCTGAAGTGCTGGAGCTGATCCGCAAGCGCGCCTCGGTGACCGAAGCCGCCAGCGTGTATGGCGATAAATCATAAGAACCAGCCCAATGCATGAAGGAGCATTCGTGAAAACAGAAATCTCAGTTATTATCCCGGCGGTCAGTCCGCTGGACACCTGCACCGTCATCCAGTCGTTTCTGGAGTCTTCCGTTCACGATCAACTCTTTGTGCAATTCGTTTACCTGCACAATCCGCAAAAAGTTGTGCATGGCGATCGCTCCACCCAGACGCAGTTTGAAACGCATGAGATTCTCTATGTGGCGAGCGACCGTTATTTCGGTAGCTGCGAAGAAAATATCTTCCGGGTGCAGGATTTTATCGAGCTGCTGAAGCCCTTTAACGTGGTAGTGGGCGAGCATGATATCGTTGATTGGGAACTGCTCGTGAAAGCACTGGAGCACCGCGCCACACATGATCTTGATGCGATGAGCTGGAACATCCTGTCCAAGCAATTGAAGGCCGATGGCAGCTATTCCACCCTTCCGCATTTTGGTGCGGTCGATGATACCGGCGCCGCCAACAAGCTGGTGCGGATGCTGCTGGGAGGACAGACGCTGGACTCCTCCATCGCGTATCCGGCGTTACTATCGCTTTACGGCACCATGTACTGGACGGCCTATGTCGGCAACCATCTCTTCTCGAGAGACTGCCTCGCCCGCCTGCTGCAATATCCGTTTACCGAGCATCTTTGCGTGCAGGTATACAAGCAGGCGCAATTCTTCAGCGAGCACAATGTGCGCTATGGCTACTTTGATTCCCCTGTCATCCAACGGGTAGGCGATGAATTTATCAAACAGCAACAGCCTGACCATTCCTGGGGCTGGATTGAAAATCACCGCACCGTGTTTGGCAACTCCCCCAGCTTCCAGATTGCCCATGTCATGCATCTCTACCAGATCGAAGGCGATGCGCTGTTTAACGTCATTGCTACCTGCCTCGGCCTTTCAGTAGTACCGGCAGCCGATGGCGAACAAAGCCACGGGCGGTTCGCCATGCTGCTTGAGATGCTCTCCTGGTCGGCAGATGTTGTGCGGCACAAGCTCTCCAGCCGCAGCCACTATTTCCCAGAGCTGGCAGGCAAAGGCACCTTGCAGGATCTGCGCTATGTGAAGCTGCTGTTCACGCGCCTGCTGACGCATATGGCGCGCTATCCTGAGATCTATCAGCCGCTGGAAAAAGACTTCAAACCGCCCATGGTCGAAGCAATGAATTACCTGACGAACTACCTGCACTCACTCAATGCCGGAGAAGAATTATTGGTGATGACCTTTGAACGGCTGGCGGCGGCGCGTAGCTCACTCAACAGCGAGCTTCTGGTGGCTGTGAACCAGGCTGCGTTTAATGATTACCTCAGCCGTCAGACGCGACTGGCTGGCGCATAGCGGAAGGAAGAAGGGCTTATGCAGCTCCACCCCACCACCGTCCATGGTGCCTACCGGATCACCCGCGAAAAGCACACCGACCATCGGGGTTTCTTCGCCCGTTTCTTCTGCCAGCATACGTTTGCAGAGCACGGGCTTGCGACCAACTATGTGCAAATCAACCACTCCCTGAACGAGCGCAAGGGCACCCTGCGCGGCATGCATTATCAACTGCCTCCCGCGGCAGATGCAAAACTCATCAGCCCTATGCAGGGAGTGATGTACGATGTCATCGTCGATTTGCGGCCAGACTCCCCCACCTTCCGCCAGACCTTCGGCACAGAGCTCCACGCCGCCGACAGCCACATGATGTATGTACCTGCTGGCTGCGCGCACGGATTTATTACGCTCACCGATCAGGTGGAGCTGCTCTATGTCGTCAGCCAGTTCCACACGCCCGAGCGTGAGCGTGGATTACGCTACAATGATCCGCAATTTGCCATCGACTGGCCGATAACTCCGACCTGTATCTCTGACAAGGATCAGCACTGGCCGGATTTTGATACCAAATTTCACGGGATCGAAGAGATGCGGGGGCTGCTATGACCCTTCTTGTTACCGGAGGTAGCTCCTTCACTGGCTACTGGTTCGTGCGCGCACTGGCCGAGGCCGGGCATCGCGTCGTCGCCCCCCTGCGCCGCAAACGCAGCGACTATACGCAGGGTGTACGTGCCACCCGAGTGCGCGAGCTGGAAGCCTATGCCGAGATCATCGAAGACTGCCCGTTTGGTTCGGATGCTTTTCTAGAGCTCTGCCGTGCACAGCCTTATGCGCTGCTGTGCCATCACGCCGCGCAGGTACATGACTATAAAAGCCCGGATTTTGAAATCATCCCCGCTATCGAGGCCAACACCCATCGCCTGCGCGATGTACTCGGCATCCTTGCCAGCCACGGCACCCGGGCCATGCTGCTAACGGGCACCGTGTTTGAAGCCGGAGAAGGCATTGGCAGCGAGCCCTTACGCGCCGTGTCACCCTATGGCGTCTCGAAGGAAGCCACGGCGTCCATCGCCGCCTTCCGCTGCCACGAGGCTGGGATGGCGTTTCATAAATTTGTGATCGCCAACCCGATTGGCCCCCTGCAAGAGCCACGTTTCTGTGAATACCTGATGACCCAATGGAAGGCCGACCAGCCAGCACAAGTCAGCACGCCAGACTATGTGCGCGACAATATCCATGTCGATTTACTGGCCAAAGCCTACGCAACGTATGTTGATGCCATCCTGCATGGCACCGCTGCGCCCAAACTGAACCCCAGCGGATACGTGGAAACGCAAGGTGCATTCTCCGAGCGTTTTGCTCATGAGATCCGCCAACGATCCGGTCTGGCCTGTGTGCTGGAACTGCTGGAGCAAACCCATTTTCCTGAACCATCCGTGCGCGTGAATAGCGACCCGGCCGCCGCCTATGTCAGCAACTGGGATGAGGGTGCCGCATGGGATGCCATGTGGGCGTATTGGAGAACGGCAACTCAGTAACCCTTACGTTGCCATTGGCCTGAAAATCCTGTATCTCCCCTGCTAAAGGCAGACTATTCGCCACCTTCAGCTATACCGACACAGGCAGGCTCATGACACAGACGCACGGACATCACGGCCACCATCATTTGCTGCCGACGGTAGCAATATATGGCGAACATGCCCGGCTGATGAAGCTTGCCACCTATGCCTCGGTGAGCATGGCCAGTGTGCTGCTGCTGGGGAAAATTTATGTCTGGTGGGTGACGGACTCGCTATCGATGCTTTCATCCTTCACTGATTCGTTGTTCGACGTGCTGATGTCTGGCCTCAATATGTTCGCCGTGCGCTATGCGCTCAAACCGGCGGATGACGATCACCGCTTTGGCCATAGCGCGATCGAGGACATTGCCGGGCTTGGCCAGTGCGCCTTTATTTTTGCCGCGATGGGGATGGTATTGCTGCAATCGGTCGAGCGACTCACCAACCCACACCCGATTCTGGCAAACCCCGAACTGGGCATCGGCGTCAGCCTGCTTGGCATGGTGATGACCACGGCGCTGGTACTGTTCCAAACCTATGTGACGCGTAAAACAAAATCCCTCGTCATTGCTGCCGACCGGCTGCATTACGCAGGTGATATCCTGTTCAATCTTGGCGTGGCGCTGGCCTTTGTGCTCAGCAGCTACTGGGGGCTAGTCTATGCCGATGCGGTGATTGCCATCATCATCGCACTGGTCGTGCTGTGGAGCAATCGGGTGATCGGCATTCGCGCCTTCAACAACCTGATGGATCGTGAGATGCCCGACAGCGAGAAAGAGGCCATCCTTGCTTTGGTCGAAGCATCACCCTCGGTACGGGGGCATCATAACCTGAAGACGCGTTATTCCGGCGTCAAACCCTTCATCCAATTCCATATTGACGTTGATGCTGGCCTGAATTTTCGCGAAGTGCACGCGATCACCGATCAGCTAGAGCATGCGCTGATGGAAGCATTCCCCGGCGCGGATGTCATCATCCACCCCGACCCGGTGGAATAAAAAAAGGGCCCGCACCAGCGGACCCTTTTCATTCGTCTTTAACTCACGCTTAGTTTTTGGTTTGGTCGACCAGTTTGTTTTTGGCGATCCACGGCATCATGGCGCGCATGCGGGCGCCGGTGACTTCGATCGGCAGCTTGGTGGTTGCTTCACGCCATTTTTCGAGGTTGTGCGCGCCCTGAGTTGCACGGTCGCCCATGAACTCCTTGGTGAACTTGCCCGATTGAATGTCGGCGAGGATGCGTTTCATTTCTTTCTTGGTCTCGTCGGTAATCACGCGCGGGCCGCTGACATATTCGCCGTATTCCGCCGTGTTGGAGATCGAGTAACGCATGTTGCTCATGCCGCCCTGATAGAGCAGATCCACGATCAGCTTCAGCTCGTGCAGGCACTCGAAATACGCCATTTCTTCCGGGTAGCCGGCTTCGACCAGCGTTTCAAAGCCTGCGTTCACCAGCGCGGTGACGCCGCCGCAGAGGACGGCCTGCTCACCGAACAGGTCGGTCTCGCACTCGTCTTTGAAGGTGGTTTCGATGATGCCCGAACGGCCACCGCCCATCGCCATCGCGTAGGACAGCGCCAGCTTTTTCGCGTTACCGGATTTGTCCTGATACACGGCGATCAGGCACGGCACGCCGCCACCGATGGTGTATTCGCTGCGCACGGTGTGGCCGGGGCCTTTTGGTGCGACCATGAACACGTCGAGGTCGGCGCGCGGCTTGATCAGCTCGAAATGGATGTTGAGGCCGTGCGCAAACACGAGGCTTGCGCCCTGCTTCATGCTGTCGGCCAGTTCGGTTGCGTAAAGCTCGGCCTGAAATTCGTCCGGCGCGAGGACCATCACCACATCCGCCCATGCGGCGGCGTCTTTTGGGGTCATCACTTCAAAGCCAGCGGCCTTTGCTTTCTCGGCGGTTTGGGAATCGGGGCGCAGGGCGACGCGCACTTCCTTCACGCCGGAGTCCTTCAGGTTCTGCGCATGCGCATGGCCCTGGCTGCCGTAACCCACGATGACGACTTTCTTCGCCTGAATCAGCGAAACATCGCAATCCTTATCGTAGTAGACGTTGAGGGGGGCCTGGGTTTTCATTTCTTGTTTCATAGCTGCCTGCGACATGAGCGTCTCCTTATGGGTGGACGGCGCTTTTACCCTGAAATCGGCAGTCTGCCAAGCATTTTTACCGACCGACCGACGTAGTATCATGCCCCTGACGAGGCGCACTATCGAGGGTGACCAGCGCTTCCACCGCATGCACCAGCGGCGAGGGAGTGTACGGATCCTCCATGACCCGCATGTTTTTGCGTTGGGAGTACCTTTCGTGATGAAAGTTGATTTCCTGTTCTTGTTCAATAGGTAGGGCATATTCCGCTTCGAGGTCTTGCAGCTTCTGGGAGTCCTTGCGGATACCATCAATTTTCTTCAGGATTTTCCATTTATGGTCGATCATCGTGGCGACCACAAACGTACCCGCTGCACCTGCAGTGACCGCAGGGCCGACCCATCCGACAAAATCCGTCGCCCCCTGGCCGAGCCC
>JAUIBB010000097.1 GCA_030427685.1 Alphaproteobacteria bacterium | reverse complement strand
ATGACGGCTGGAGCCATGACCCCCTCCATGAAAAGGCTATCCAACAGCTGACTTCTGTTCCGGCAGATGCTCTGACAGGCGATGATGCCGCCGCCTTTTGGATTAATGCCTACAACCTCTGCGTCATTGACCTGATCGTGCGGCATCACGAAAAAGTCTCTATCTACGATATTGGCACCGTATTGGACACCCCATGGAAAAGCTTCCACTGGGTGATTGGAAACACATCCTATAGCCTTGCGGAGATGCAGCATGCAGCATTCACGGCCAAAGCAAATGACCCTCGCCTGCATTTTGCCCTTGCCGATGGCACCCTCTCGGGCCCTGACCTTTTGATGGAAGCCTACAGGCCAGAGCAGCTGGAACAACAACTGAGCATGCAGGCCACCGTCTTCCTGCAAAATGAGAGCAAGGGGCTGAAGGCATTCGGCACGATCCTTCAAGCATCCCGCATTTTTAGGAAGTACCCGCGTGACTTTGAATCAGCCGGTGGAGCAGACAGCTTTATCCGCACCTACCTGCCTACTTTGCAAAACAATGCCACCATACAGAGCTTTTTCGAGCAAAACCGAAGCCTCAATGGCAGCTGGAACGAAGACGTGCCGACAGAAGGAGCAACAAAAGCATCCGCAGAGCATCAGGCTTTCCCTTAGCCTCCGTAGAGCAGGTACGCGCTTACTGGGACACGTTTCTGCAGGCTCAGGCACGAACGTACTTCCGGCTGCTGCGGCGCGGGAGTTTCAATAAACCAGATGCGGCACATCCCCCGTGGCGGCATATACGAGCTGGGGACAGCGGGGCCATCCGCCAGCGGAATATAGCGCCCCTGATGGTCGTAGAACCCCACGCGGTGATAAGGCCCACGATCGCGGTCAAGCACATGGTTATAGCCAGCAACGCGGATACTATCTCCGCGTTTGGCGCTATGGTCTGTGTAGTAATGGTCTGTCTTCTCTGCGGCTACCGTATTGCGTTGGTAATAGTTACGATCATCTCCTCCAACATCCGGCTGGAAATTCCCTCTTGCATCATAATAACCCGAAGGCCCACAAGCCCCCAACAGCACCATAAACAGGCATAAGGGCAATGATATACTATGGAACCTCATGAAACCTCCCATCATTGTTTCGCAACCCAGCGCCAATAGATCAATGCAATCCAAAGTACCGATAGCCACCAGAATTGCCAGATGCCAAACGATGCAAGCCCAGCAACAAAATAGGCAGCAATAAGGGCACCTGAGCTTGCAAGAAGCACTTTGTCGCCTCGCAATGAACGCTCCCAGTGCAGTAATGCCACCGCCAGGGCCGCCGTTGCTAACAGGAGACCAATCCGTCCCAACTCCAGTAGCAACTGTAACGATGGATTATGTGGATGCAGCGGAGGCCCTTCCAGCCCCATAGCCTGCAGCGATGCTTGCGTTAGTGGCTGCGCACGTGTTGTGCTTATCCCCCACCCTTGCCATGGCCTTTGCTCGACTTCCTGCAATAGTGCATGCCAAATACGAAGCCGGATACCTCCGGAATCGGCAAGGCGCTCACTCACCACAGGGTTTTTGAACACGGCATCCTCTGCTATCGTAAAGAGGGCTGGAAAACTTATCAGGTAAAGCGGCAAGCATAGTATCAGCATTTTGGGAGCCACCCGCGGCCAATAATAAATTGCAACAAACGCAATCATACCCGCAGCCAGCCCTATTTGCGCAGACAGGCTATCCAGTGACATCACTGCAATCGCCAGAATCAATACAGTACTCCAGACCAAGCATAGCTGCTTGCTCTGATAAAGCCCCAACACTAATGGCCATATCAACACCACCAATGCACACAGCCCCCGGTTCACATTTTTTTGGAGAAAGCGATCAAAGTCAGCACCAACCAGCGTATATCCATAATGCATTATCCCCCCGGCTGGCAGCTGTTCCAACAAGATCAACGCTGCGCAGAGAATAAATCCATAAGCAGAATATGTCAGCAGCCGTGCCGGGATGGACAAAAGCCGCTGCACGTAAAACAGGCCAATTCCTCCAATTACACAATTTGCCCCTACCCTCATCCCAACGCTCAAAGAGTGACCCGGCAAAAGCGACCAATAGGAAGACAATACCCCCCATAACAGCAATAATGCCAATAAAATTGAGGCTGCAGGGTATCCTGAGAGCCAATCGCGTTTCAGCGGAAAAAGGCTGTTCTTCACAGCCGTTATTAAAGCAAAAACAAGTAGAATAAGAACCGGCGTCATTGCCTTCCCACTAAAGAAAACAACCACGGGGGTCAGGACAAATAAGGCCCTGCACAAAAGCATCATCATTTTCACCTCCGCATAAAATTCCTGCATCTACATAGCAGTTCATTCATACGAATCTATGGCAAACATGCTCGTTCTAAGCGGTAGCTTGAGGAGCGTCCGGCTGTTTCAGGGGATGTGCAGCGGCAAAGGCTGGGTGGGCGTCGCAGTGTTCTGCAATGCGACGGATGGTAGGGAATGGTGCGAGGTTACACTCCCAGCGCTTGGCATTGAAGACCTGTGGAATCAGGCAACAATCTGCGATCGTTGGGGTGTCACCAATACAAAATTCCCCGGTGTGTGGGCTTTGAGCAAGCATCGCTTCAATCCCGGCGAAGCCATCTTCGATCCAATGCTGGATCCACTTCACTTTTACGTCTTCAGCTGAAAGGTGCAACTCTGACGCCAAGAATTTTCGGATTTTTAGATTGTTGATTGGGGCAATATCGATAGCAACCGCCATTGCAATCGCACGGGCCTGAGCACGAGCGACAGGATCAATGGGAAGAAGCGCTGATTCTGGCGTCACCCCATCAAGGTACTCAATAATCGCAAGTGACTGTGTTAGAACCTCACCCTCACCCAACACCAGACTTGGCAGCTGCATTTGCGGGTTGATACCGGCATATGCCTCCTCCCGCTGCTCGCCCTTCGTGAGGTTGATATACACCCGCTCGACGTCGATGCCCTTGAGATTCAGGGCAATGCGCACCCGATAGGCAGAGCTCGATTGGTAGTAATCATACAACTTCATTTAGGCGGCCTTCGCCTGATAGGCGTATTGCACCAGCTTCTGGTCGATAGCGCCAAAAATGCTCTTGCCGGCAGCATCGAACATCTCGATCCGCACACGCTCACCGAACTTCATGAACGGGGTTTTGACTTCACCTGTATCCAGCTTTTCGAGTGTCTGCTGCTCAACAATACAGGATGAACCAACAGAGCGATCCTTGTTTGATACGGTGCCTGAGCCCACGATTGAACCTGCCACCATATTGCGGGTTTTGGCCGCGTGCGCAATCAGCGTTGGGAAGTCGAACACCATATCTGTGCCTGCATGCGGCTTACCAAATAGCACGCCATCGCGATGCGTTACCAATGGAAGGCTGACTTTACCGCCATCCCACGCGTCACCAAATTCATCTGGCGTTACCGCAACAGGAGAAAAGGCGCAGGTTGGCTTGCAGTTTACAAACCCGAACCCTTTTTGCAGCTCGGCTTTAGCCATATAGCGCAGGGAGACATCGTTCACGAGCATGACCAACTTGATATGTTTGCGTGCATCAGCAGGTGTTACGCCCATGGGCACATCGCCGGTGACAACGCTCACCTCAGCCTCGAAGTCGATTCCCCAGGATTCATCTGCCAGCTCGATATCGTCATGTGCACCGATGAAAGCATCGGAGGAGCCCTGATACATCAGCGGATCTGTCCAGAAGGAAGGCGGCATCTCAACACCACGCGCTTTACGCACCAGTTCCACATGGTTGACGTAAGCGGAACCATCTACCCACTGATAGGCGCGCGGCAAAGGCGCTGCACACTGCTTGCTATCAAACGCAAAGGCACCCTCGGCTTTACCGTCATTCAACGCGTCGTAGACCGACTTGAGCTTTGGCTCCATGCTGCCCCATTCGTCCAGTGCGGCTTGCATAGTCGTCGCAATATCTGTCACTTTGACCGCTTTGCTGAGATCTTTCGAGACAACGACCAATGTGCCATCACGACCACCGGTTTTGAGGGTAGCTAATTTCATGGGAACTCCTGTTTTATTTTTTAGGCGTTTTCTTTCCAGCTATCGACATAGCCGTTCCACTCTGTCGCTTCAAGCCCCTCGGCAACATCAACGGCATCACGGGTATCGACCATCACAGCAACTTCATCAAGCATCTTCGGGGCGTCGGTCATTTTACGGGTTTTATCTGCCTCTGCCGCAAGATTAAACGCTTTGGGATGTGGCCCGTGGGCAAACCCGGCAGGATGCAGCGTAATCATCCCGGCATGGATGTTATCGCGACTGAAGAACTGCCCCATGTGGTAAAAGATGATTTCATCAAAATCGTTATTGGAATGGTAGAATGGTACCTTCAGTGCCCCCGGATCCATCTCGGCTGGGCGTGGCGCAAAGGTACAGACCACAAAGCGATTGCCGATAAATGTGGTATGGGCAGAAGGTGGCAGGTGATAGCGATGGCTCATCAGTGGGCGAATATCGCGCCAGTTGATGCGCACCGGTAGATTATCGCCATGCCAGCCCAACGTATCGAGCGGGTTAAAGGGGAATGTCACGGTCGTGAACTTGCCACGACTGCGCATCACAACCTTCCATTCTTTCTCATCCATCTGTGCCTGATAGGCCTCGTTCAACTCGGGGACATCGAGCATTGCCGGGTCAAAGATGGCGTGATCCCCTACCATTCCGCGATCTGGCAGGCGGTAGCCATCATACTTTGACTCAATCAACAGTATTTGCGCGTTGCCTTTGCAGCTGACACGCCATTTTGCGCCACGGGGCATGGTGATATAATCCCCCGCCTTGAACGCGAGATGACCAAAATCGCAATAGAGGTCACCCTCCCCTTCATGAATGAAGAGAAGCTCATCGCCATCCACATTGGTCACGAGGTGATCCATTGCGCCGCTGGTGATCCAGTAACGCATACTACAGGTGCTGTTATGAAACAGCGGCACGGCATCCCACGGCGAACCTGCCGTGGTAAGGATTTTGCTCATATCGAACGCGCGGGGGCGAAGGTCGCCTTCCCATGCAACCCAGCCCGTAGGCTTATGCTTATGGTGCAAATGTGTGCAGGGGCCAAAGAAACCCTCCCGTCCGAACTCACGCTCATACGTGCCTTCTGGCAGGTCACAATGCGCCTGACGCGAAGCAATCCCCGCAACCTTTGGAAACGTGATGTATTTCTTCATCGTCTCAGCTCCTTGCTAATGGCGGAACGGCTACTCTTTATCTTTGGTCAGCACGCCACGCTTGATTTGGTCTTCTTCGATCGAGACAAACAGGGCACGGAAGTTACCTTCACCGAAACCCTCATCGCCCTTACGCTGGATGATCTCGTAGAAGATCGGGCCGATCACGGTGTTTGTAAAGATTTGCAGCAGAATTCCACCGTCGTTAGCGCCGGGCGTTGTACCGGGAGCACCATCGACGAGGATACCGTTTTTCCTTAACCGCTCGACATCTTCTGTATGCCATGGAACACGTTTAGCCAGCCCCTCGTAGTAAGTATCTGGCGGTGGCACCATGAAGGCGACGTCTTTTTGTTTTAGGCTTTCAACCGTGCCGTAGATATCATCCGTTCCCAGTGCGATATGCTGGATGCCTTCGCCTTTATACTCGCGCAGAAATTCTTCAATCTGCGACTTATCGTCGGAGGATTCATTGATCGGGATACGAATCTTGCCGCACGGGCTGGTCATCGCCTTGCTCTTGAGGCCTGTCAGGTGCCCTTCAATATCGAAGTAGCGAATCTCACGGAAGTTGAACAGGCGCTCATAAAACTCGGCCCACTGATCCATATTGCCACGGTTCACGTTGTGCGTCAGGTGGTCGATATAGGTCAGGCCATTGCCCTTGGGGTGCTGGTCAACGCCCGGCAGCGGCATGAAGTCGATATCATAAATGTTGTGCTCACCGTAGCGATCCACGAGATAAAGCAAGCTGCCGCCAATCCCCTCAATCGCAGGGACATTCAGTTCCATCGGCCCGACCTTGTTTTCAACGATGGTTGCGCCCAGCGCGCGAGCGCGCTCGATTGCCTTCGTCGCATCTTTGACGCGGAAGGCCATCGCATTGGCCGAAGGGCCATGCGCCTTATGGAAGGCATCGGCCTGACTGTTGGGCTCTGCATTCAAGACGAAATTGATTTCGCCCTGGCGCCAGAGATAGACATTTTTGGAACGGTGCTTTGCTATTTTACTGAAGCCTAATTTGGTAAACAGCGCTTCCAGCTCTTCTGGGTTGCTGGCACTGTATTCGACGAACTCGAAGCCGTCGGTTCCCATCGGGTTGATTTCCTGGTCGGCAGATGGTTGCATTGCTGTCTGGGCCATTGGTCTCTCCTTTGTTTCAGGGGCGCAACATAGCGCCGCCATCCATGGCTTGCAACTCCTAAGACGCGCCAAAATCCTAGTGATCCACTCGGACTCTTCTAAACAAAGCGGTTGCACTCAAACGCTGCTGCACTATCCTTACAGCTCTCTTCACCCCGTTGATTTTAGGTAGTTGTAATGAGTACCGACAAACCCTCCCTGAAAGAAGTAAACATTCAGCTGCGCGGCGATTACAGCCATGCGAACGAGGACATGACCGTTGACTTCAAATGGGAGAACTTTCTGCCCGAACATCATGCCATGTGGCGAAAACTTTATGCGCGCAACATGCCCATCATCGCCAAT
>JAUIBB010000096.1 GCA_030427685.1 Alphaproteobacteria bacterium | reverse complement strand
CTGAGACTGGCGGCGACCTGCTGTTGATCGAATCGGTCTCTATGCCGGGTAAGGGCAAATTTACGGTTACTGGGAAACTGGGCGACGTGATGAAAGAGTCGATCGAGGCCGCTGCGAGCTATGTGCGCTCACGGGCGCTTGATTTTGGTATCAAGCCAACGCTGTTTAAAACCAAAGACATCCACGTGCATGTGCCAGAGGGGGCAACGCCTAAGGATGGCCCAAGTGCAGGGATTGGCATGTGTACGACGATTGTTTCTGTCTTCACGGGCATTCCTGTCAAAAAGAATGTGGCCATGACCGGGGAAGTCACGTTGCGTGGTCGGGTGCTGGCCATTGGCGGACTGAAGGAGAAGCTGCTGGCAGCCCTGCGTGGCGGCATCACCACTGTGCTGATTCCGAAAGAGAACGTGAAGGATCTGGAGGATATTCCAGATAACGTTAAAAAAGCGCTGACCATTATTCCGGTCGATCATGTAGATGAGGTGCTGAAGCATGCACTGGTGGAGGCTCCGACCCCCATTCATGACTGGGTAGAGGTAGATGACGCCAAATTGCTGAATCCTGGTAAAGAGGATGAGGACGAGGCATTGCGCCACCACTGATTTTGTCTTTCTAGCATCAAATACCATGACTATGCACATGTTCGTCAGGGCTCATCTGTTGGTGGGCTGTGCAGGTCTGGCTGCAAGACATAAATATTAACAAAAGTATTTTTGATGATAGCCGCAGAGAATCTGGCGCCATTCATTAATGTTTTTGTTAATCATTAGCGATCGCAAATTTAAGGAATGCTTATTCAGAACATTGCTAGTTTGTAACTGGTGAAGCACCCGGGTTTTTGGCATTGAGACGACAAGGCGCATTGCTAATTTATGGAATCTTTGTTAAGTTCATCGCCGATCACAAGAATAATAAAGGATTAATATTAAATGTTTAACGACACCGCCCACCTTAAAAGAGCATCGCAGTCACTCAAAGTATTGGGGAATTTTTATCGGCTGCAAATTGTTACCTTGCTGTTGAACGGTGAGAAGAGTGTTTCGGAGTTGAACAAAAGCGTCAAGGTTAGCCAGCCTGCGCTGAGCCAGCACCTTTCTAAGCTGCGCCGTGATGGCATTCTGGGTGCGCGCCGCGAGCAGCGCCAAATCTTTTATTACCTGAATAATCCGCATGTAATTCGCGTGCTGGGCGTTGTCGAAGAGATGACCGCAAGCAGCATGGATATGGGTGCTGCGCAAAAAAAGCTCGCCGCTGCAAAATAGTATAAGGGTGGGGGCGCTTAGCGCCCCTTTCCGGTTTCCTGAGATTTATCGACCACCGTTGCCTGATAGGTTTCCTTGCTGCGCAGGACTTGCATGGCCAGCAGGCGGAACAGGGCGGCGAGTTTGCGGCGCCCGGCAGGGGTCGAGAGGTCGATATTGTCGAACTCGCTGATGTCGAGTTGCTCCAGCCCCATTTTAATTTTGTATTCTTGCGGGTTGCTGATGATTTCTTCCGCCAGCGCATAGAAGTAGTCCGCCAGTTGTTCGGCGGTCATCTGATCGAGTTCGTCGAGCAGTGGTGTTTTGGCGTCAGTGGACGATGGTGGTTTTGGCGGCGCCATGCACAGCCTCTCCTTCTTCAGTGGCGTGCAGCGAAAGGGCCATGAGCTCCTCAAACTTCGCGAATCCGAGGAATGCGACCCCTGCCTGCAGGTTGTCCATGGAGTCCTGGTTCAGGTTCTCGTTCACCCATTTAACGCGATTGCTTGGGCGATCTGAGGCGACATAGGCAAAGTAGTTGAAGAATTTATTGCCGGGAAAATCGAACTTTAGCTTGCGGCTTTCAAGCTCGATCGTAAAAGAGCCGATTAAGTCACCGTTTTTAAACACATGCGTGGTGGTGCCTTGCTCTTCGATATTAATGCCAAACTGTTCGTAGGTCGGACGGCTCATGGGATTGGTTGTATCAGGCCAATCACCAAAAGCAAGCGGGAGAGCATATTTTCCCGGTGTCTTTTCGCGTTAAAAAGGAGAGTGTTGCCTAGCTTTGTGCAAGGCGGGTTGCGGTCAGGATCACTTCCCCGAATTTTGGGGAGACCAGTTTAGATAACACCATGCGCTTGATGGAGCTTTCAAAGTTGCGCAGTGGCTCGCCCACCAGACGGGTATTGACCATGATTGCCTCAAGGCCGCCATCGGCCATAGGGTTGCTGCACATAGCAAAGCCATCGTCACGGATATTGATAAAATCGGATGGGTTAAACATGAGGCTCATGTGCTGGTCGTTGATGTCATTTTCTATCGAGGATGTGTACATAGCATTACCATAGCAGATTCAACAAGCAAGAGTGTGACAACTCCGTGAAGTTTTAGCGACAGTTGTGCGATAGGTTGCGATGCCGCAAAGGGCCAGTCCCCCTTAAAAACGCAGGGTTGGCTTGTGAAAAACGCAATTCTCAGTGTCCGATATTTCTGTCTTTATGTGGATGGAACGTTGATGAATGTCTCGCCATTTCGCCCCCCAGTTTTGGGGGGCTTTTTTCTGAATATCTATACATTACAGGTTTTTGTTTCCCCGTGCGACGGCCTGGCCGGCTTCAGCCATGGCCTGTGACTGGCTGAGGCGGAATTCAGCCTCTACCGCCTGTGAGCGTGCGCTTTGGGTAACGGAGGTGGAGGTTTGATCGGGCCGGGTTACCAGATAGCGGACGATACTGGAAGCAATCCGCCCGAAATTCCCGGAGCTGCCATCGCCACTACTGCTGGATGAGCCCGTCTGGAGGCCTTCAGTCGAGGCTCTCAGTATCTGGGTTGTCTGTGTTTCCAGATCCTTCAGGAACTGTCGTGAGAGCTGGGTTAGCAGTTTTTGCGCCTCACCGTTGAGGTTGTGTAGGAACTCTGCCTGTATACTGTCGTTGCTGCGTGAGCGTGAACTTGGGATATAGCGTTTCATCCATGACTCCTTTCCGCGGATGCCCCTATCAATGCATGAGATGGCAGCCCCGGGAAGGGCATAAAAAAAAGCCCACGGTTGCGCGTGGGCTTTTTCTGTATGGTTGATAAGGGGAGGCTAGGAAGCCATGGCGCGGGTCATGCGCTCGCTGGTTTCCGACATCCGCTCATTCAGCGGCTCGGAAACATCCGTTGCACACTGGAACATCATCTCGGACATTTTTACGCTTTCCGAGAAAAAGCCGTCGAGGTTGTTTTTCATCATGCGGCCCGAAAGGTCGAACATGTCATTGAGCGTACGGCAGCTTAGAACTTCTTTCGACAGCTCTGCATTTTGCGAGAACAGTTTGTTCATATAGCCAGCGAACTCTGCGCCCAGCTCTTTGGAAACAGAGAGGGCAATGTTCGAGACATCCATCATGGCTTCAGCGTTCTCGCGGGCGAGTTCCATGGCTTCACCCATCATGCTGTTGAAGCTGGCAGCAGACTTCGACATTTGTTCTGTCGAGCTGCGGGAGAAGCTTGCCATTTGCTCCTGTGCGGAGCTGGCATCAAATGATTGCATGTTTGGCATATACTGCATCATCGATGGTTGGGAGGCTGCCGCACCGGCTTGTTTGGCCTGGCTGAACATTTGTTGCATCATATCCGAGCCCATTTTCATCATGCTCTCTGTTGCAGATTGCATGTTCTTTGCGGCGTGTTGGGTGGTGTCAGCGGTCGTGCCCTGCGCGAAGGGAAGCTGGTACAGTTTTGCACTTTGCTTGGCCCACTCATTCGCGCCTTTTTGCCATTCAGCGGCACCTTGTTTTACCCATGCATTATTGCTTGCCTGAGAGGGAGCCTTCATGCTGGCAGCAGCAGCGCGTGGTGCGGTGCGCGCGGTAGCGCTCTTCGCTTTCTTCGCAGCGTATTTTACGGTGCGCTTGGCGGTCGATTTGGCGGTGCGTTTTGCGGGTGCTTTTTTCTTTGCAGTTGCCATGGGTTTTCTCCGTTTAAGTTGATTGTGCGACGCAGCGATATATACCTTAAATTGTGCAATGGTCAAGTATACAACTTTTCTATTATTTGAAAAAACGCAGCGTCGTAACGGCGATTGGCGCGGTGCTATTCAGTCTGGGATCTGGCGGTTTGCAGCAGTAGCAGGCTCAGCCGGTAGAGCATGAATGCATTCAGGGTATGCCAGAGAAAATGCGTGCCAATGGGAAGGGCGCTGCAAATTTCCAGATCGACTGTACGGAACACCAGCGATACCGTCCATACAGCCAGCATCTGGAGCAGCCCACGTCCGGCTGCTGGGTGTTTGGGCAGTACGGCCAGTGTCAGCACTATAAGCGTCAGGTAGGTGGGGATATAGAGGATTGTGCCATGCAGCAGATTCGGTGGCAGGGTAATCTGGGCAGCAATACTGGCGAGCAGGTAGGTCGCCCACCAGAAGCCCACCCGTTGCCATGACAGCCCAAGCAGGCGCCGTAAGGCAGCAATCAGGTAAACATGGATAAAGAGGGTGATCGGAATGACATCCATGAGTACGGTTGTCCCCGTAGGAACCAGATGCCAGAGGCCACTGCCAATACCGATGGCCGCGAGGGCGGCAACCAGCAGCCAGCAATCTGCATAGGCGGTGTATGACGGGTTGGGAAGTCGCCGCAGGTGGCGGAGCAGGAGCAGTGCGGCGGCGATAAAAAACAGGTTGGTGATCGCATTGAGCGGCTCTGCCAGCAATCCAGGATCGCCGGCGCGTTCACAGTAACTGTCAAGATAGGTGAGTACGGTTGCCATGAGTGCTCCTAGATCATGGTGGAGTCACCCGCTGTTTGCTTCAGGCGCGCCTCGCGGTTGACGTTACGAATGATTTGCTTGAGCAGGATGTAGAGCAGTGTCGCATTGCAGATATGCCAGAAGAAATGCGTACCAAAGGAGAATTGCGAGCATACCTCATGGTCAATCGCGCGGCAGAATAGGGAGACCACGCCGATAATTGCTGCCAGCATAAAATATTGTGAGCTGGGGCGTGCCTTCAGGTGTAGGTGCACGGCGATGACAATCAGCGCGGCCATACTCGACAGGTAGCCGATGGAGTCGTTCATCGCGCGAGGAAACTGCGATACCAGCATGTGCGAGAATCCAACGAAGGCAACGAAACAGATGGCCGCCTGAAACAGGGTGCAGCGCCCGATGCGAAACAGCACGCTCCAGAAATAAAGGACGATGAACATCACAATTGGCAGGGTATCGAGCAGCTCGGTCAGCTCGGATGGGAAACTGTGAAAGATGACGGAGTTCACGCCAATGATAAAGGTAAGGAAGGTGAGGGCATGGATATCCCATATCCAGCGTCGGTCGAGATCCTCGTGGCGATGGTAATAGCGATAGATCGACACGGCGACGATCATGAACATAAACGAGGAGATCACATTGAGAGGTTCTGCCAGCATGCCATGCGCGGTGCGTTCGCAGACGCCATACCAATGGGAGATAGATGTTTCGTCGATCATGTAGGGATGCTCCTCAGCTGCATTTCTTCTATTTTATCAGAAAATTACGTGCAGTTGTGAAGAAAAACAGGTCAATGCGCGGCTTGCATGGCGAGGGTAACGCTGCCGTGATAAAAATACCGTCCCAGCCCCAGCGTAAACAGGAAGTCGCCGTAGAGTGCATGCTCTAGCACGACCAGCAGTAGTGAGCCGGTGCGCTGGTAGGTCTGGGCGAACATCACGCCCCCGATCAGGCACAGGGTCGGGGCAATCCAGTTGTGGAACAGGATATGCGCCAGCCCAAAGGCAACCCCGCTGGCGAGGACGATCATCCATGGCCGGGGAAATAGCCGGGCATAGCGGCTGAAGAAGAATGCTCGAAAAATCATTTCCTGAGGCACGACCGAGAGCAGGGGGTAAAGGAGCATCACCAATAGCCAGAAGGCCGGTTTCTCGCGCACAAACCCGAATAGCAGCTCTGGCGCATACCATCCGGTCGCCGCTGTGAGCAGGATGGCCGAAACCGCAAAGCGCCGGAGGATGGGACGCCAGTGCACGCGGGTGATGCCCTCGCGCGACCACCAGCCCGCAAGGGCGAGGGGAAGGCTATGGCGCGTGACGGTGTAGCCATAAAGCGCCGCCGCCCAGATCACCGGCAGCAGGTATTTTGTTGGGATGGTTGCATAGAGCAGCGCAGGCAGCCCAATCATGAGCAACAGCAATTCAATGATCAGCCAGAGAGAGCGGGGGCGTGTCAGCATGTGAATGTCGTACCCGTTCTTTCGCATCATACCAGCGAAATCTCCACATCTTGGCGGGTTGCGAATGAATGTGATAAAAATATTTGCAACGTGAAATCCTTTATGGCATAGACAGCCACCTGTTCCCCATTGGGGAATCAAAGGAAAGTGTTCCGCGGTAGCTCAGTGGTAGAGCAATCGACTGTTAATCGATCGGTCGTTGGTTCGAATCCAACCCGTGGAGCCATTCTTGACCAGCGCGCGACCATGATGCGTTTTGGGTTGAATTCTGGCTCCATTCCTCTCTTCTGATTATTCTTACAATGCGTTTGGTTTTTGCTCTTAGGCGGCCTCACGGTCGATGTGCTTGCATCCGGCGGAAAACCCTTTATGTTGCGCGGCGCTTATGAAAAGAGAATGCATCTATAACAACAACAAAAATGGAATGAGAATATGACTGAACTAAATACGATTAAATCTATGCGCTCGATTTGTGTGTTTTGCGGAGCGCAGAACGCGGTGCCCCAAGAGCATCTGGATATGGCGCGCCAGTTGGGCGAAGACATGGCCGCTGCGGGTAAACAGCTCGTTTATGGCGGTGGCGATTGCGGCCTGATGGGCGCGGTGGCCAATGGCTGCCTTGAGAAGGGCGGCGCGGCGATTGGGGTTTTCCCTCGCTCGCTGGGGCGTATCGAGG
>JAUIBB010000095.1 GCA_030427685.1 Alphaproteobacteria bacterium | reverse complement strand
ATCTGGCAGAGCAGGTCGAAGCATCGGCACGCCAGAACAATGCCGCCGCCGCGCAGCAGCTTGAAATCCTCCTGCCGCAAATGCGCGATGCCCTTGCAGAAGTGCTGCCAACGCTGGAAGCCGCCGCGGCATAAACCATCCGTTATTGCCGTGGACCAAGCCCTGCCCAAAGTCCACGCACCGCATCGTAATGCTGCACGGGGTCATAGGCCTCTACTGGCAGGTTTAACGCTGCTGCCGTCAATTTCCCTGTACTGGCCAACAAGCGATAAGCCTCAAGCCGCACGTCTTTGTCGGCCTGCACATGGGTAACCTCGGCATTGAAATATTCCGTCTGCTCATCCAACATTTCGGTCAGGGTACGCAGTCCCTGTTTTTGCTCCTCTTCTACACCTGCCAATGCACGCGATACTGCCGCCAGCGCAGTGTCCGAGGCACTAAAAACCGCCTGTGCAGAAAGGTAATTGCTCCAGGCATGCTGCGCGCGCGCCACAACATCCCGCGCAACATCTTCGGCTAAATCATGGCTACGCAGGCGTGCGACTTTTGCTTCACGCACACGCGAATATTCTGCCCCACCCTGATACAGCGGAAAGGACACATTCAGTGTCAGCGCATCATTACGAAAACGGTTCAGGCCAATAAACGATGCACGCTCTTCGCTCATGCTTCCACGCAAAAAGACTTTCGGCCAAAGCGATGATTCCGCCTTGCCAATATCATGGGAGGCCGCCTCCTCTTCCCGACGTGCCTGTAGCAATGCCGGATTATCACGTGCCGCCAACACGGCCTGCTCGACGCTTGCCGGAAGGCCCTCCGGGACAGGGGGAAAGGCAACCGATGGTGCCGATTGACCCGTATCACGCAAGAAACTTGCCTGCGCAATATCACGTGCCGCCAGCGCCTGCGCATAACGTGCTTCAGCCAGCGCATGGCGGCTCTCTGCCTGTGCAACTTCGGTGGCCGTGCCATCGCCTGCCTCAAAGCGCGCACGAGTCATCGCACCATACCGCGCCAACCGTTGCCGGTGAGCATAAGTCAGCAATAAAACCTGCTCTTTCTCGCAGAGTTCAAGCCAATCACGAATTGCGGTGAAGAATATCTCCTGCTCAACGGTAAGCAGACGCGCACGCGCCGCCATAACCCGTCGCTCTGCCGCACGTTTTTGCTCGACAGTGCCAAAACCTGAAAACAAGGGCTGGGTTACGGTCAACGCGCCACGGGTTGCCTCGCCATACTGCCAACTTGCCCCTGAAATCTTCTGCCGCTGCCGCCCACCAGCCATGTCCAGCGTGACCGTGGGCCGGAAGCCACCATTCGCCTGCGCCACCTTCTCATCCTCTTGCGCTAATGCCCGGCGCTCAGCATGGAGTTTTGGGTTCTCCTGATAGACCCGCACGAGCATTTGCTCAAACCCGCTCATAGGCTGCACCTGCGATACGGCAATCGCAGGTGGCGATAACGGGGTAGGAATAGCAGTCTCTGCAGCGCGCGCTGCGCCACTACACACGCAAAAAGCGAGTACAGTGGTGTAATGAAGGGAAGCAAGGGGTATGGGTCGCATGGGAACATCCTCAATCTTTAGTTGAATGATACTCACCTTATACACTAAGCGTTAATTTTTGATAAACAACTGATATTTATTAAATTGAATGGCATTTTATGAAAATATTCTACTTTACTTTGCAATCTACAGTAGTATATTAAAACAATAACCAGCCATTGGGGGAGGGCATGAAACACTCGTTTAACGTGTATATCAGATCACTATTGATTCCCCTGCTGGCCTTCTCGAGTAATGGACAGGCCGCAACACAGGGCACCTTAGGCGCCACGTCGCAAGGCACTGCCACCATCACCGTAACCAAAGCCGTGCAGGCACAAATTAGCGACATCAGCGACATGACCCTGCCCAGTTGGAGCATTGGCGATGGCGCGGTCGCCCTCTCCAGCGATGTATGCGTCTACTCTACCACGGGCAGCTATACCGTCCGTGCGACCGGCAGCGGCACAGGCAGCGCCTTCACTATTGCCAGCGGTAGCAATCTGCTGGCCTACACCGTGACCTGGAATGCAGGCGGCGCGGGCGGCCTTAGCAATACCGGCACCGCCTTAACCAGCAATGTCACCTCCTCCAGCTTTTCCAATGCCAGCACTACCAGCGCCCTCTGTAGTGGTGGCGGGGCCAGCAACGACACTGCCCGAGTTATTGTAGGAATTACCGGCAGCGATATGAACGCGGCAGCATCGAGCGCGACGCCTTACAGCGGTACGCTCACCATGCTTGTTACGCCTTTCTGATGGCATGGCCGCACCGCCTCCTCCTTGGGCTGCTGATGGCATGGCCCTTATATGCGCCACAACGCGCCGAGGCGCTCTTGATGCGAATCAGCAATCTCAGCGATTTTTCGCTGCCAAGCTGGGGGATTGGCGATCCTGCACCACAGGCATCCATCAATATCTGCATTTATGGGCTGAATATTCCGACCCTCACCAGCTATGCGATCACGGCAAGCAGTAGCCCTGCGGGGTTCAAAGTCGCCAGTGGCAGCAACGAAATTGCCTATAGCCTCTACTGGGAGGATTCCGGCGCAGGCAGCCTTGGCAGCACCCTCGGCACCGAGCTGCACGATGGCGTAAAGCTCTACCCCCAACATAACCTGAATATTCTCTCTTCCAGCTGTGCGATCACTGGCCCCACCGCCCGGCTGACGCTAAAAATCAGCGAAGCAGCAATGACCGCAGCGCTGGCTGGCAACTATACCGGAACCATTACCCTCCTGCTTACGCCGAATTGATGGGAGGCGGATATGCGAGGACGCCCCCATACAATCATGGCCTACAGCGCCTACCTCCTCTTCGTTCTATCAGCAACAACCACGGCCTTCGCAAAAAAAATACCGGTCGTCGAAGGGATACCCGCAGGATTTGAGACGCTCGCCGCACCGCGCACGACCGTAGTTACACTTTATTACGGAGGCGAATTAATCGGCAATTTGCCTGCAAAATTTACGGATTCAACGCTCGCCTTCACGGATCCATCGGTGCTGCTGGCAGCCCTTCCAGACGTCGCCGATAAAGTCGCCATTGGCGCAGCCCTCTCCTCACCACTTCCAACCCATCCCGAGCTATTGTGTGGGAAGCGCCCTCGTGAAGGATGCGGCCAATTAGAACCCACCGTTGCCGGGATTATTTTTGATGAAGCACAGCTCAGCGCCGAGCTTTTTATCCAGCGCGACCTGCTGGCCACCGCAGAAAAAAATGCTGTACGCTATTTACCCTTGCCCGAACGGCATTTTTCATCCGTCTCGCGCTTTAATGGCGCGGTCAGTGGCACGGGCAGTGGCAATCCCAACTATACACTAGGCAATCACAGTATTTTCTCACTTGGAGAGGGAAGCCTGTCAACTGCCACCACATTAACCAACCGCGGCGTACGTTTTGATACCGTCAGCGCTGATATTGAGCGCCAGGGCATCCATGGCTCCCTCGGGCTGATTCGTAGCCTGCCGATGCAGCTTGCTGGCGACCGCGACATTGCCGGACTGACGCTAAACACATCATTACGAACCCGGATTGATGCTAGAAAAACCGAGGGAAACGCTATTATCCTCTACCTTCCACGGCAATCCTTTGTCTCTATCTACCGCGAGGGAAGGCTCTATTCGTCACGGAATTACGAGGCCGGGAACCAACAGATCGACACCTCCGAACTGCCCAATGGCGCCTACAATATCACCCTACGCATTCAAGAGGTGGGGGGAGTCGCACGGGAAGAAACCCGCTTCTTTGCTAAATCCGAACAAATCCCTCCGCCCGATGCCCCAACCTACTACCTGCAAGCGGGTGTCATCCGTGAGCCGCTCGCGCAGGATGAAACCATGCCCCAACTCACCAGCGCCCCGCTGCTGCGTGCGGGCACGGTGCACCGCGTCGCAGAGAACATGGGGCTTGGGATTGGCCTGCTTGGACTCTCAGACCGCGCAGCGGTAGAGCCCGGCATCTTCCTCCTGACGGATAATACCCAACTCCGCGCAACGGGCCTCGCCTCAAGTGCCAGCGACTATGGGCTGCAAAGCAGCCTACTCTATATCCGCCCCGACTGGAGCGCCAACCTTGATGCACGAAAACTTTGGGTAGGCAATCGTCTGTCCCCTGAATATATCGGCCTGCTCAACGCAATCACACAGGCGACCGGATCTGCCACCTACCAACTGGCACCCGATATTGCTCTCACCTTCCGCGCCAGCTATATTGAGACCGAGGCCATGCCCCCCATCACTTCTATCGGCCCGGCATTGACCTGGAGACTATGGCAGGAAGGCGAAAGCCTCTTATACTTCTCAGCCGATGCTGCGCGTACTGGTGGCCGCGAACAGGCCACCGCCCTCCTCCAGTTTTCCTACCGGCTTGGCCATTATGGCGTCAGCGGCCAGAGCGGCTATTCGCAAGGAAGCAATGCACCGGGCGCCTTTGGTTCTGTCCGTGGCTGGTACAACCATTCCACCCCTGACGAAGCATTGATTGCCGGCATCAACCTCCGCCATGACAGCCGTGCCGATAGCATCGGTGGCGATGCAGACTGGCGTACCCGGATTGGGCATTTTAATGGCTCCGTACAGCGCAGCATCGGCACCCAGAACAGCACCAGCTACGGCGGCAGTTTTGCGATCGGTGCCGCGCAGGCAGAAGACCGTATCGCCCTTGGCGGCAGCGAAGCCAATATGAGCGCCGTGATGGTGGAAGCCACCGGCGATGCCAATGGCAACTTCCTGATTGAAATTAATGGCACCCCTCGTGGCACCATCACCGCAGGAGAGCGCCGGGTCATCTACCTCACCCCCTATAATAGCTACCGCATCCGCCTGACGGCTACCGCAGGCAGCAGCATGGTGCATATTGAGGGGGGTGAACAAAAGATTACCCTTTACCCCGGCAACGTGACTCCCGTGACATGGCAACTGCATCCGTTTCATGTGGTCGTGGCACGTATTCTCTCATCAGAGGGAGGGCCACTTGCCAATGCTGCGCTGACTAACAGCCGCGAACAGGCCGCCACCAATGAAAAAGGCTATCTCCAAGTGGAATTGCAGCAGCCAACGCAACTGCAGTTTACCCAGCAGGACGGCTCGCACTGCACTGTACAGTTGCCGCCCGAGACAACGGCTGTCCATGGCGTACTGCTCTACCATACGCCTCTGACCTGTAGGCCTGAATAATAAAAGAGCGGCACGATGCTGCGCAGGTTACACCATTTTTGCTGCACGGGCACGCTTGGCATGCTGCAGCATATTCGATGCACTAAATGGCTTGGTGACAAACCCCTTAGCGCCGATCGACAACGCCTGCTGCAATGTTTTAGAACGGCTGTCTGCCGTAAACATCACCACGATCGCATCCGGATCATTCTGCAGTATCATCCGCAACACCGAAAGCCCATCAAGGTGGGGAAGGTCAATATCCAGAAATACAATCTCTGGCGCATACGCATTATAAAGTGCCAGGCCTTCATACCCATCCGGCGCAGGTACCACACCATACTCTGCGCAGAGCACTTCGCGCGCCAGTTGACGCTGGATTGAGTCATCATCGATAACCAAAGCAAATTGCTCTTTGCGGCTGCCACGCTGCGTGAGCGCCTTTTCAAATAACGAAGGATCCCAAACATAAGGCGCATGTTCGAGGCTCGACGGCTTCAGCGTATTCGCAATGTTATGTACTTCTTTATACGCCTCTTCCAGCGAGATTTTGCTGCGCAGCATATGAAACAGATGCTCATACGAATGCGTGACATCATGGAAGGTAAAGAGCTTTTTTTCGACCAGCTGGTGCGGATCCAGAAACGGCAGCAGCTCTTTGACAATCGCATGCAGCGGCGACCAGATATCCCCTACCGGCTCGGGATAGAGAAAAAAGATATCCGAGTCAGAACACAGATACGCGGTAATGTCCGTCCGGTAGATATTATGCGAAATGCTGGCATTGGCTTCACGCAAACGAAGAATATTGCGGCTGGTCGGGTTCATCTGCGACCCGTGCAGGATCGCAACTTCCCAAGGCAAATCGCCGTAGCTCAACTGTAGCAAGCAGTCGAGTAGCGCACGCTCTGCATCTTTGGCGACGATTTGTGGCGACAGCCTGCCCATTAGAAATGTTGTTCCTCGTTTTTGATCCCGTCCCATACCGTATAGGTCACGGGCTGGGCACGTGGCAACTCCACAGAACGACTTTGCCCCGGATAAACGCGTATAACAGGCGGAAGTGGGCATTTTTGCGCCTTACATTGCTGACCATTTTGTAACAGTACATTGCTGTTACCGTCATTGCGCACCGTCAACATCCTGCCGTGGCGCTCGACATGATAGTTAGGTGTAATCACCGCCGGACGCAGGATAACCAGTACCTCATACCCAATCAGCACCTTGAGTCCCAGTGCCGCATTATTCGCAACGTCTTTGATTACCGGTTTCACTGCCACTCGATAGATATGCTCTTGCGCATCCAGCGGCTTCAGCAGCACAAAGCGCAGCACTTTACGGCTCCCAGCGGGTAGGATTGTTTTGTCCGGGGTCACCAGAAGGTAGCTTTCCCCCGGATTTTCGACCAGCTGGTGGGCTTCGTCCTGCGCGCCGGGGCGCCGGATCTCGTTGACCTCTGTCACGATGTAATCCTTCCCGCTGCCGCGGCCAATCAGCTCGATATCTTTCTGTGGTGGCCCCCCGGAATGGAATTCCAGAATGGCCGAGCTCACCAGAAACTCTGCATGCGCCACCGGCACCGCAACACACAGCACGGCACCACCCCACAGAGCCAAAGCGAAGAAAAAACGCATAGGAAACCATATTGCCAGCACAGCACCAAAATGCAACTATAAATTGCGATACACAACCAATCGGGGCAACGCTGACTACGC
>JAUIBB010000094.1 GCA_030427685.1 Alphaproteobacteria bacterium | reverse complement strand
GCGCGTATCACCGATATTCGCCAGCATCGAGAACAGCTGAAGCTTATCGACCATCATTTTGGTCTGCTCGTACGTACCTTTTACACCAAACGTGAAGACGGCCCCCGCACCTTTCGGCAGGTATTTCTTGGAACGCTCGAAATATTGGTTGGACGGCAGCCCTGCATAGTTCACCCAGGAAACATGGGGGTGCGACTCAAGCCATTCTGCCACTTTCTGGGCATTCTGCACATGACGCTCCATCCGCAGCCCCAGCGTCTCGATGCCATTGAGCGTCAGGAAGGAGTGAAATGGCGACTGGGTAGGCCCCAACGCACGCAGGCCGATTGCGTGGTTATGCACGGCAAGTGCCATATTGCCAAAATCATCGGCAAAACACAGACCATTATAGGATGGGTGCGGCTTGCCCAGCTCCGGATATTTATCGCGGTGCTTCGTCCAGTCAAAGTTCCCGGCATCGATTACTGCGCCACCTAGCGCCGTGCAGTTACCATTCAGGAATTTTGTGGTCGAGTGCAGCACCACATGCGCACCCCACTCGATCGGACGGCAGAGATATGGGGATGCCATCGTGTTATCGACCAACAGCAGGATGCCTGCGTCATTGGCGATTTTGGCCAGACCTTCGATGTCAGAAATGACCCCCCCCGGATTCGCGAGCGACTCGATAAAGATCAGCTTCGTTTTCGGGCCGATGGCAGCTTTGACGGCTTCCAGATCATCAACATCAACGAAATCCGCATGCCAGCCGAAGCTCGACGGGAAGGTGTTTTGGAACTGATCGGTCGTGCCACCGTAAAGACGTTTGCTCGCAACAAAGCGCTCACCAGGCTGCACAAGCGCCTGAAACGCCAACAGTTGCGCGGCATGACCGGAGGCCGTAACGGTTGCCCCAGTACCACCTTCCAGCGCCGCGAGGCGCGACTCAAGCACGGTGTTCGTTGGGTTGGTCAGACGCGAATAGACGTTGCCAAACTTCTTCAACATGAATTTATCGGCAGCATCTTCTGCGCTATCGAACATATAAGCGCTGGTTTGATAGATTGGCACCTGACGGCTGCCCGTGGTGGCTTCTGGCTCATACCCTGCATGGATGGCGCGGGTGTCGAATTTTGCGTTCTCGTGGCTCATGATATTTCCCTAGTCTGAGTGTTTCCGCCGCTTCCCTAACATCCCCGCACAGGTTGGTCAAATGTTAGTGCACTTGAATCGACACACAAAAACACTTGCATCGCGTGCCATTCGCTTTCATATCCGTGCGCATGACCAATGCAGATCTTACCGCTCACGCCCCCGGGGCAACCCATATTACCGACGTTGCCATCATTGGCGCCGGCCCTGTCGGCCTGTTTGCCGTGTTTGAGTTGGGGCTGCTCAATATCAAATGCCACCTGATTGACATCCTCAATCGTCCTGGCGGCCAATGCGCGGAGCTTTACCCCGAAAAGCCAATTTACGATATTCCCGCCATCCCTGTATGCACTGGACAAGAGCTGACAGACGGGCTGCTTCAACAGATCGCGCCTTTTAAGCCAGAATTCCATTTTAGCCAGATGGTCGAATCGCTCACCAAACTTGAGGATGGTACCTGGAAATTATCAACGGATTACGGCACGCATATCATTGCTAAAGCCGTCGTGGTTGCGGCTGGTGGCGGCAGCTTTATGCCGAAAAAACCCCCGATCAAAGAAATCGACACCTACGAAAATACCAGCGTCTTCTATGCCGTACGCAAGATGGAGCAGTTTAAAGACAAGCGCCTTGTCATTATCGGCGGAGGTGATTCGGCGTTGGACTGGACACTGAACCTTGCCCCGCTGGCATCGCACCTGACCCTGATCCACCGCCGCGATGAATTTCGAGCTGCGCCGGATTCTGTCGAGAAAATGTACCATCTCGCCGCAGCGGGAAAGATTGACTTGCGATTCGGTCAGGTAACCGGGCTGGAAGGTGCGGAAGGCCAGCTCTCCGCCATCGAATTAACGGATAGCGACAAACAAAAAACCTCTATTCCCTGCGATGCATTGCTGCCGTTTTTTGGTCTGACCATGAAGCTTGGGCCCGTCGCTAATTTTGGCCTCAATCTGCACGAGAACCTGATTCCCGTAGACACACAAATGTTCCAGACATCCACTCCCGGCATTTTTGCCATTGGCGACATCAACCACTATCCGGGCAAGCTGAAGCTGATTCTCTCTGGATTCCACGAAGCCGCGCTGATGGCACAAGCCGTCTTCCCTATCGTCTTCCCCGGCCAGAAGCTACGCTTCCAATACACCACCAGCTCTAGTGATTTGCAGAAAAAACTTGGGGTTAGCAAAGCATGAACATCATACCCATCCATGTCACCGACGAAGCAGGAAAGCGCCACACGCTTGACGGAATCGAAGGCTGGCGGGTGATGGAAATCATCCGCGATTACGGCTTACCAATAAAGGCTGAGTGCGGCGGGGCCTGCGCCTGCGCCACCTGCCACGTCTATGTTGCAACCGAATGGGTGGACAAACTAATCCCTCCGAACTCTGAAGAAACCATGATGCTCGACGACGCCATGGCGGTTGAAGATAACTCCCGCCTCTCTTGCCAGATTATCCTGAGCCCCGAACTGGAAGGGCTGGAAGTCACGCTGGCACCGAACCCTTAAGCAACCGCTTTTAGTCTATCGCCACTCGACCACGGCCTCAAGCGATGGCCGCTCGCGGTCCTCCGGCTCACTGGTCTTGCTACCCAGATACAGGAATCCGGCGATTTTATCAGACGGCGCCCCTCCGAGGGCGGCAAGAATTTCTGCGTCATAGGCGACCCATTCGGTTAGCCACTTCCCTGCATACCCCAACATATGCGCCGCATGGAGTATATTCATACATACGGCGCCTGCAGAAAGCTCCTGCTCCCACACAGGCTTACTTCCGGGCTTGGGGGTAGACAGCACCGCAAGGCAAAGCGGTGCACGCATAAAACGCTGTAATTCGGCATTGCGCTGTGCTGATGAAGCATCTGGATACGCTTTCATAAACAGGCCTGCGGCGACTTGCCCCAGCTGACGCTGCCCCTCCTCTTGCAGCACGACGATGCGCCACGGACAAAGCTTACCATGATCCGGCACGCGCGTTGCGGCACGCAGTATCAAGGCCAGTGCATCCTCTGACGGCGCGGGAGCAGCCATATCTCGCACCGAAACAGAGCGGCGGGTTAATAGTGGGGCAAGGTCGGCAGTCATGCAACGCTCCATCATCTGGGTTCGGCTATTACATAGTCGCAGTTGCCCCACTTGCCAACCTTGCCAAGTGGGCTAACGGGCTTTATGAACGCTGCATGGATATTCTTGTAACAGGCGGCGCTGGCTTTATTGGCTCACATCTGGTCGATCGACTGGTGTCGGATGGGCACTGCGTCACGGTGCTCGACAATCTTTCCACCGGCAAGCGCGAGCAGATAGATCCTCGCGCAACACTGGTTGAAGGCGACGTTTCCGATGCCATGCTGGTGCAAACACTCGCCGCAAAATCAGCGGTTATTTTTCACCTCGCGGCGGTTGCATCGGTCGAGGCCTGCACCAACGATTGGCTGAATGCACATAAAACAAACCTCACGGGAAGCGTTACAGTCTTTGATGCTGCTGCACGTGCTGGAAAAATACCTGTTGTGTATATTTCTTCCGCTGCCATCTATGGTGACAACCCCAACCTCCCCCTACCCGAAACAGCGCAGCCCCACCCTCTCAGCGCGTATGGACTCGATAAACTCTCAGCAGAACGCTATGCAGCCGTCGCCTTTTCAGCGCATCAGGTGCCAACAGTCGGGCTGCGGCTTTTTAATGTCTACGGCCCTCGGCAAGATGCTCGCTCCCCTTATTCCGGCGTTATCAGCAAGTTCATGGCGGCAGCGCTGGCAGAAACGCCCCTACCGCTACGTGGCGACGGCACCCAAACGCGTGACTTCATCTATGTTGCTGATGTGGTAACGCTGCTTTTAAAGGCCTGGGCACACGCAATAAGGGATACAGGCGCCTCGGTTTTCAATGGCTGCACCGGAAAACAGACCTCTATTCAAGAGCTGGTGGCCGCGCTGGCCTCCGCCACACAGATGCCCTGCACAACCACTCCAGCACCATCCCGGACAGATGATATCCTGCATTCCTGCGGCGATCCCGCTCAGGCACGCACAAAACTGGGGTTTGTTGCCACCACAACACTGGTAGACGGCCTAAGCCAATTGGCTGCCGCCACCGTGGCCTGAGCCAACTACCCGTACTGTAACCCAAAGCCAGCCAAGCACACCTAATACGCAAAGAGTTTGCCTTATAAAGATGTTTTTACTGGACAATTTACTGAATTGCCGTCAAAAGCATAGGCAGATGCAGTGACACAACTGCACACCATAATCGCACGCGTAGAAAAATTTTAAGCAGTAACGCTGATTATTGGAAGATAGGTGATGGTGATGGCACAGATGTTATCTGTAAAACGCGCTGCGTTAGGGAACGCGGCATGCGGACTTTTCCTACTGACACTCCCCTCTTCTTTCTTCAGCAGCGCTACCCGCGATGTCACACCTTCCATCCAAAGCGCCTTGGCGAAAGGAATACCGCATGCGTAGATTTGTAATTGCCGCTGTTGTTGTCGTGGTGGTTGGTGTTGGTGCGAGCGTTTTTATCATTCCAGACGGCTCTGACATTGCGACCCAAAAGGCCGCCGACAAAGCACAGGCGCCGACGCCTCCCACTTCTGCCCCTGTTCTCCCCGCTGCCCAAACAGCGCTCAGCCCCGCCGAGGTAGAGGCCGCCTACGCACAGGGAAACCGCAGCTTTCCTGTTGTTTCTGCGTTGGCAGACGCTCGCATTGCAGCCGAAAATCAAGCTGGCGCCATCGCCATACTGGAAGAGTACGTCTCCGGCCACCCTAAAGACATTACTGCTCGCAAGAAACTAGCCGAGCAATATCAACTTGCCGGACGCAATGCTGATTACAACACACAGCTGGAAGCAATCGCCACCGCAGAGCCGACTGAAGCAAACCTACGCGTTCTTTCAGACATCTATAACGCCAGCAAAAACTACACGAAACAAGCTGAGATACTGAAGCAGATTATCTCTGTAACCAACGGAGAAAAGCCACAAACCTTCGTTGACCTGGCCACAATCCAACTGGTAATAAATGATAAGGACGGTGCACTAGCCACCCTGACTGAGCTGAAAGCCAAGCACCCTTCGTTTAAGCAATATGCGGCCACCCGCATCCGCGTCACGGTTCTGGCTGAAAAAGGTGACATTGATAACGCCTACCTCGCTGCACAAGAGTGGGTGAATCACCCCGCCACCGATATTGCTGCCGCTCCGGACGCTAACGCTCCACTTCCGGCAGAACTGGCGGATCTTTGCAACATCCTCCATTATAGCGGCCATGCCGACAAGGCTGTTGCGCTGGTAGAGCCACATTTTGACCTGCTGGAGCGCTCGCCTGAGCTTATCATTGCCTACGTTAATGCAGATGTAACGCTGGGCCGCGCCGACCATGCTTATGAGCTGCTACAAAAAATCGACGAAGCGAAGCGAATGACCCCGCAGCTTTATCCAATCTATCTTGAACTGGCGATCAAACGTGAAGATATCGCGTCGGCAGAAGGCATTGCCAAACGCATGGATGTCAGCGCTTTCAACGAAGAACAGGCGCTGAATATTTTGGAGTTAGCACGTGTCAACAACGCCCCCACCGTGTTAAAAACCCTGCTGAACCGCTTTGGCACTACGGCAGTATTGGAAGGAAAGCCCGTACTGGCCGCGGTGATTGCCATCCTTGAAAAGCAACACACACAAGACAAAAAGATTGAAGTCGCGCTGAACAGTACGCTTGCCGGCACGCAACGAATTCGCCTTGCCGAAGCCTGCGCGCGCCATCATAAAACAGCGTGTTTTCAATCCATTATCAAACAGTTCCCTGCCATTGATACTATGTCGCCACAACAAGTGGCAGAATATGCGCAACTCCACCTAATTGCCGATCGCGCGAAAGACGTGCTTGAGCCTATTGGCGCACGAGCATCACAGCCCAACGCACATGCAGACATTGTAATGGCTTACCAGCGTCTCGCTGCAGCGGAAGGGCGCCTTGATATCCTAACCCCATGGCTGGAAGCCAACGCCAATACGGCGCCGCTTGCCTCTGTTCAGGATCTTTACTACATCGCCCAAAACCATCAACAACATGCTGCTGCCAGCGACATCGCAACACGCCTTTATGCGCGCGATCCCTCGCCCTCTAACCGGAGCATCATGACCAGCGCGCTGATTGCGCGGGGCGATTATGAGCGCGCGCTCAAGCTATTGCGTGAACAGGTTGCCGACAAGAATGCCGATGATAGCCTTTATTTGGCAACACTGGCCAAGCTTGCCCCAAAACACAAAGCCTATCGCAAGGAGCTGGCTGATTATGCTGAAGCCGCACTGCGTGCACGTCGCGGCGATGCGCGCCAGCAGATCAATTATGCCTACATTCTGATTAATCATGGCCGTAAATCTGTGGTCATTCCTTTCGCCCGCGCCTACGCAAAAGAGCGTGGCGGTGAGTGGAAGAAAATGTATGCTCAGCTGACGTCAAAGCCCGGGAAGGCCACTGCGCCAAGCACTCCCCTCACCCGCGAAGCACGTATTGCGTTGGCCCATTCCCCCAAGACAAGCGATACTCAAAAACGTCAGATCGCTTTTGACTTGCAACACGATGGCGACAAAGCATCTGCAGCAGCGATCTTCCAGGAGCTAGCCAAAGACAAGGCGCCAGATTCGCAGGAAGTAAAGGATCTGCTCTATATCTGGGGTTCGCCTCTTTCAAACGAGCAATTGACATGGGTACGTAATCGGGCGGCAACGGCGAGCGATGCAGACAAAGATCGTTGGGCCTCCCTGTTGAGCAATACGCTCGACGATAAAGGCGTGCTGCGCTACGTCAGCATGGCGCCAGATGCACTTTATAATGCCCCATTGCGGAAAAAATATT
>JAUIBB010000093.1 GCA_030427685.1 Alphaproteobacteria bacterium | reverse complement strand
CTAAGATCATACTGGCACCTGCAGCCATGCCAGTGTGATCAAAGTTCTGGTGTACTGGCCGTAACTGGCTAATGGCATTGACGGCGTCGATATTGTTTGAGGTCGGCCCCCATTTATTGGTGATCTGGCCGGAATAGCCGATCAATCCCATCCGCACATTGGGGTTAGGATTACTTGCCGGTATAATCTGGTTTGCCATGGCGGTGAGGGCAATTTTCATGCATTCCATGCGGCTTGAACCACCTGCGCAACTTGCTGACTTCATCTGGGAGCTGGACTCATCGGCGACGATCACCACATCGTAATCCGAAACAGAGAACGCGGCGAGGCCGACCGTACTGCTGCCACCTGCGGGGAGGCCACTGATGCCGAACACACGCACGAATGCTGTTGACATTGGATGGCTGGCTGAGACGGTGATGGACTCATCGTCATTGATGACAATGGAGGGAATGACTTCTCCTGAGATTCCCATGAAATTGGAAGGAAAATTCAGGCTGAAATAGCGCTGGGCAATGCTGTGCCGCAGGGTTGGGCTCACTGCCGAATAGTTATCGGCACTGCCAAAGGATGCTGCAGAGGTCGCCGCCGCATCTGCCGCATGACGGAATTTGGCATTCAACAGTGCCTGTTGACCCAGATCAATGGCGGCACCGCCAATTCCCACCAGGAACAGCATCGCAAACCCGACCAGCATCAGGATGCTGCCTTGGGTGTCGTTTAGAAAGCGTTTCAGGAAAGATCGCATAGGGATTCCTTCGGGTGAATAGAGAGTTTAGTGAACGATGCGGATATGTTTGACCCCATCGACAATAGCGGCGAAGGCGGCGTCCAGTGCGTCGGCATCATCGGCCATGTAGGCCATGTCTGGGGAGCTCGCCATCGTGCTAAGGAAGGGGGTCGGGCATACGAGTGGATCCGTCAGATGGAAAGTTTCCGGGTGGCCACTGACCAGTGAAGGATAGAAGCCGCGTGCATCGACGATCGATGCGCTTATCCCGCAGACAGTATAGTAGCCGCCGCATTCGAGGTTGGTGCGCACGGCGTCACCGCTGCCGGCGAAGGGAAAGTCATCTTCCTCGGCACGTATGTCGGAAACACAGGTGGTACTGGCCATTTCACAACCGGTGGTGCGTTCCTGCCCGATGGTGCCCGAGGGCAGCCAGGGGGCGCAATGGTTGGGGATCATATCCGATCCAAACCCAACCGTGTAAATGATGGTGTCGGCCGCCTTCATAACGCTGGCAACGGTAAGCGATGCGGCGTTGATTGCCGGGGTGTAGCGATAGCTGCCGCCACTGCTGCGGTTTAACCCGTCGGTCATGAAGACCACGATATGGGCCGTGTCGTCGCCCCGAAATTCGCTCGAACGGGCAAGTGCGGCGTTTAGCCCGGTCGTGCTGTCGGTATTGCCTGAGGTCATGCTGGGCAGGCTGTTGATGAAGCCGTGGGCAGTGGCGTTGTTACTGGTAAAACCTAACTGACCCACTACACTGCCGGCCCAGGCAATCACCGCCATGCGGTTGCCGTGGCCGCCATCGGTTTCCATGCCGACGGGGATCAGCGAGTTGGTGAAGTTGTTGGCTGCATTGACGAGCGCGGTGATCCGCGTCATGCCGTCACCGGCATCGGCGATGTTCATGGACGTGGACACGTCGAGTACGAGAATCACATCGGCACGTTGGCCGCTGCCGGAAAAATTCACTGTCGTCAGCGAACCGGTACCCAGATGGGCAATGCCGAAATTGCTGACGAAGTTGGTGGGTACCGGTACTCCGGTGGTGCCAACGGAGATGGAGTCTTCACCAATATCTACAATCGGTGGGGGACGGTCTACCCCCAGATAGCTATCCGGAAAGTTCAGCGCGTAGTAGCGTCGTGCGATGGCATCACGGGTAGCGGGGGTTGGGTCGCCATCCATGCTGGCCGCAGACGTGGCGGCGGCATCGCTCGCATGCTGGAGCATGATATGTACCAGCTCACGCTTGCCGAGATCGACCGCAGCGCCCCCAATGGCGGTGAGGAAGGTAATCGAAAGCCCCACCAGCATCAGGATGCTGCCGCGCGTATCCGCGCTGAAGCGGCGGATAAAGGTTGGTACTTGGGTGCTCTTCTTCATAACGATCCTTACGGGTAAGGGGGGTTAAGAGATTGGGCCGCCAACACAGGGCGAATTTTCTTCGATCAATGGCTGTGCAGGTGGGTTGGGAAGGTCCACCAGGTCGCCATTACGTGGGTGCAGGAAAATCCGGCGGCTGATGGTGCGTGGCCCTATTGAGAAACCGCCACCACCCGTTGCTTCTGGAGTGGCTGCCGTGACTCCGCCCAACATCGACTGCCAGAGAGGAACGTAATCGTAAAAGACCTCACCCACGATCATGTTTTCGTTGGGGAGCATGCCGGTTAGCAGGGCGCTGTATTCCGACGTGAATGGTGCGGCGGAGCAGGGGCCGGACATGGTGCGCACGCTGTTGGTTGGCCCGACGCCCGTGACACTGGTGACGCTGCCTGAGCCCACCAGCGAGCGCTGCCAGCGCAGGTAGCGCATGCCGCCCTCATTTTTTACGGAGCTGATGACCACACTCTCACGCGAAGGGTTGTTGTAGGGCCACATCATGGTGTCGTAGAGCTCCATGGCGTTTTGGATGGCCGCCACATTCGCCTCACCGGAAACCGATGGGCTTTGTGGTGCATTTAACTGGCCGACGGCATCGGTGATCACATAGGCAGCGTTCTCGACCTTCTGGATAATCACGATGTAACGGGCAATCTCGAGCCCACCGAACAGCAGGAGGAAGAGGAAGGGGAAGACGATAATAAACTCCAGCATCGCGATGCCGCGTTCATTTTTCAGGAGCTTTTTAAGTACATGGCGCATGGGATACCTCGTTAAAACACATCACGGAATGAAAACATTACAGCTATTAACTCTCGTTCTTGACGACGGTTGTTGAAGAAATCACTACCGCACCTGCGGGGCCAAAGAAGGGCTTCATAAATGGGTTCAATACAGACCACGGATAGGTGACGCGCAGCTCGATCAGGTCGCCGGGGCCGCCGACGGAGAAGCTGCCACTGCCCGTATCGCAGATGCCATTACCGTTGACGTCGTTCATAATGGCTGTGCAGGGGCTGCCATCACACGGATGCGGTGGACCGGGAATCATACAGAATTCCGCCGGAGTGCTGGCCCCAGTGCCGGTTGAGAGGTTGCTCGAGGTAATCTGGATGCTGGTGTAATTAATCAGCCCGGAGCCTTTCTCTTCAATATAATGCCGTACGGTGCAGACGCGGTCGCAGGCGGCGGTGCCGGTGGTGACGGAGGCTTCGCGGCCTGCCTGTGCGACGATGCTCTCCAGCGCGACTTTCGTCATCATATACATGCCATATTCAATGATGCCGAGCAGCAGCATAAAAAAGGGCACGGCGACGATCGCAAACTCTACGGCTGTAGCGCCGCTATTTTCGTGCTTGATGCGGCGGAAAAGGGATTTTTGGCTCATGTATAGGCACCTAATGTGATTGCAGATGCGGGTATCCTAGCATATCTGCCCTAGTGCTTACCATACGCCCATTTCGTTAATAATTGGTTAAATTATTTAATTAAAATACGCGTAAAGAGCTTTGGGACTTTAGAGGGGATCTAAAAAATCGGCGTGTTTGCTTATATTTTCCATTTCTGCTGTGGCGAGCAGTATTAATTTTTACTTAATTTAGCCGATGGCGATGCCGTGTCCGCGGGGTAGCACGGTTTCACGGTTAATGTAGACATGTTGCAATAAACCACAGGCCATCATCACCGCCAGCAGGAACGAGCCGCCATAGGAGAGGAAGGGAAGGGGCACGCCCACTACGGGGATCATCCCCATCACCATCGCCATATTAATGAAAATATGAATGAACAACATGGCCGCTACCCCTGCTGCCACAAGGCGCCCGTAGACACTACGGCAGCGCACGGCCAGCAGCATGGCGCAGAAAATCAGGATAGTGTAGAGCGAGAGCAGCACCACGGCCCCTAAGAATCCAAGCTCTTCGGCGGTCATGGTAAAAATGAAGTCCGTCTGCTTCTCGGGCAGGAAGTCAAGCTGGCCCTGTGATCCATGTAGCAGCCCCTTGCCCGCGAAGCCGCCAGAGCCAATCGCGATTTCGGACTGGATGATGTTATAGCCTGCCCCCAGCGGGTCTGATCCGGGATCGAGAAAGGTGAGCACACGCTGCTTCTGGTAGTCATGCAGAAAATGATAGGCAACTGGCACCACGCTGGCGATGGCCGTGAGTGCGCCGGCAAAATAATACCAGCGAATCCCCGCCATAAAACACATGGCAAAGGCAATGACGCCGACAATGGTCGCCGTACCGAGGTTGGGTTGTTTGAGGATCAGCCCTACCGGCAAAAGGGTAAGCAGCAGTGGCACCAGCAGCAGCAGGTAATGACGACCGCCGCTGATCGGGTGGGTATGGAAATACCGCGCAAGCGCCAGGATAATGCCTATTTTCATCAGCTCCGAGGGTTGTAGGTTAAAAAACCCGATGCCTACCCAGCGCTGTGCGCCCAGCCCCATGACCCCGACCGCCGCGACGGCGACGAGCAGCAACAGGCAGAACCCATAGACTGGAAAGCTCAGGCTGTAGAGCAGGCGAGGCGGCGTGGCAGCAATGGCAAGCATGAGGATAAAGCCCAGTGCCAGCCGCAGCGCCTGTGGGGCGGCGAACAGGAAAATATCACCCCCCGAGGCCGAGAATTGCATAATCAGGCCGAACAGCCCCAGCGCCATCGTGGTAACAAAGATGCCGGGATGCATCATGCTCAGGCGTTTGATAATGCGTTGGTGGGGGCTGCTCATGCACTATTTCCCTTCGATAACAGGCTGACCGGCGGGGTTTCCATCAGCTCCAGCGCTTTGCGTAACACGTCGCGTGCCACTGGCGCCGCCGCCGAGGCACCGCCGCCGCCATGCTCGATGATGACCGAACAGCAAATGCTGGGCTTGGCAACTGGCGCATACCCCACGAACCATGCATGATGCCGGAACTCCCACGGAATCAGGTTCTGGTTCTGGCCATGCACCCGCAATTTGCGCACCTGACTGGTGCCGGTTTTGCCGCCGAATTTATAGGCTTCTTCTTTAATCATGCTGCCGCGTGCGGTGCCGTAGGGCGAGTTAGTAACGCGATCCATACCATCGAGAATGATGGCGAGGTCTTCCGCTGGGATGTCGATGAAGCCTTCTTCTTTATTCGGCTCGTCTACCAGCAGGCGCGGCTTGATTTTTTTGCCGCCATTGACCATGCGCGCCAGCATGGTGGCGAGCTGAATGGGGGTGGTTAGTGTGTCGCCCTGACCAATAGCGCTGTTGATGGTCTCGCCCGGGTTCCATGAGGTGCCGCGCGCTTTCTGCTTCCATTCCGGACTTGGGACGATGCCGGACTGCTCGCCGCGCAATCCCAGACCGGAGTTCTCGCCCAGCCCGAATTCACGCGACATGGCGGCGATGCCCTCAATGCCGATGTCATGCGCCACGGTGTAGAAGAACACATCGCAGGATTGTTCCAGCGCCTGCGCCATGGTGAGGCTGCCATGCCCATCGGTTTTCCAGCAGGAGAAGGGGTGATTGCCGAGGTGGAAGGTGCCGCTGCAATGCACGCGGGAGTTGGCGGTATATTTACCGGATTTCAGCCCAGCCAGCCCGGTAATCATTTTGAACGTGGAGCCGGGCGGGTATTGCCCGGCGATGGCCTTGTTCAGTAAAGGCGCTTTTTTATTGGCATTCAGCTCCTTCCAGTACCCTGCCGGGATGCCTTTGCTGAATTCGTTTGGATCAAAGGCGGGGACGGAAACAAGGGCAAGGATTTCGCCCGTCTCGACATGCATGACGACAATAGAGCCAGACTCTGCGCCCAGCCGCTCCACACAAAATTCCTGCAAACGACTGTCGATGGTTAGCGGTAGGGCTTCGCCGGGCGTGGCGTTTTCGCGTGCGAGCTCCCGTACCGGCGATCCCTGCGCATTGACTTCGATCTGGCGCATGCCCGCTTTGCCACGCAGGCGGTCGTCGTAATGCTGCTCGACGCCGTTTTTACCGATCTTCATGTCTGGCAGCTTGAAGAGTGGCTCCTGGTCGTTGTTTTTCTCAACCTCTTCGGGGGAGACCCGGCCTACATAGCCGATGAGGTGGCTGGCATGGTCGGCAAAAGGGTAGTGGCGCCACTGGCCTTCATCGATGACGACGGCAGGTAACTCGGGTAAATGATATTGTACCCGTGCCACATCTTTCCAGCTCAGATGATCGCGGATCAGAATCGGGATGCCCACGCGTGCGCGGCGAATGGCCTCGGTGGTGGCACGAATCTCAGCCTCGCTGAGGGGCATTAGCTCGGCCAGAATGCGGAGGCTGGCGCGTGCCGATGCGCGGTTTTCTCCCTCCAGCATCAGGCGGTAATTGACATGGTTCATCGCCAGCTCGACGCCGTAGCGATCGGCGATGATGCCGCGCGGTGGAATCATCAGCTGCAGTTTGATGCGGTTGCCCTCGGCCTGCGTTGAGAGCTCTTTACCGTGGATGAATTGCAGGCTGAACAGTCGCGCGGTCAGGGCGGCGCCTGCGGCTACCTGCACGCCCCCGAAAATCAGGGCGCGGCGGGTAATCAGGCGTTGCAGGTCGTGAGGGCGCATACAAACGGAGCAGGGGAAAGGTGGATCAAGCGTGCGGAAGTCATGGCACAGAAAGCGTCGCGATTCCAGTGTTTCTCCCGGCTTTCTAGAAGTTATTCTCCGCTAGTTTCTGCGTGATGAAGCTGCGGAAAATGGCAATGCGCTTGGAGTTTTTCAGCTCGACGGGATAGACGTACCACGCATCGGTGGTGGGGCCGGTGATCTCGGGCAGGACGCGGGTGACGCGACGGCTGCGGTGTACCAGATATTCTGGCAGTGCGGCAATGCCCATGCCGTGCTTTACCGCCGTGCGCAGGGCAATCAACGAATTGGCGCGGAAGATTGGTTTAAACTTCGCACCGGCACCCTCAAACAGCCAGTTGATATGCGGCGATGGGAAATTGTTCAGCG
>JAUIBB010000092.1 GCA_030427685.1 Alphaproteobacteria bacterium | reverse complement strand
GCAGATCCGCGCTGAAGGGCGCTACCGTGTTTTCACGGAGCTAGAGCGCATGGCCGGCAGTTTCCCGCGCGCGCGCTCGACCCGTACCAATGAAGAAGTCGTCGTTTGGTGCGCCAATGATTACCTGGGCATGGGGCAGCATCCAGCAGTGCTTGATGCCATGAAAAACGCACTCGGCCAAATGGGTGCAGGCGCAGGCGGCACCCGGAATATCTCGGGCAACCACCATAAAATTACCACGCTTGAAGCAACGCTGGCTGAGCTGCACCAAAAAGAAGCGGCACTGGTCTTTACTTCGGGTTACATCGCCAACGAGGCAACGCTCTCGACGCTTGGTGCAATGCTCCCGGACTGCGTCATGTTCTCGGACGCGGACAATCATGCCTCGATGATTCACGGCATCCGCCAAAGCAATGCCGAGAAAAAGATTTTCCGTCATAACGACGTAGACCACCTCGCCAAATTGCTGGATAGCACGGATATTCGCCGCCCCAAAGTCATCGCGTTTGAGTCGGTCTATTCGATGGATGGCGACATTGGTAAAATCAAAGAAATCTGTGCGCTGGCACGCCGTTACAATGCGCTGACCTATCTTGATGAAGTACATGCCGTTGGGATGTATGGCGCACGCGGAGCCGGCATCGCAGAACGTGAAGGGCTGATGGACGAAGTCGATGTCGTACAAGGCACCCTTGCCAAGGCTTACGGCGTGATTGGCGGCTATATTGCCTCCCGTAAAGTCGTGGTGGATATGATCCGCAGCTACGCGCCGGGCTTCATTTTTACCACATCACAACCACCCGCGATTGCTGCCGGTGCCAATGCCAGCATCCGCCACCTGATGAGCTCTTCAACCGAGCGCAGGCAGCATCAGGAAAACGCGCAAAAGCTCAAGCATATGCTTGCCGAGGCGGGTATCCCCGTGCTGGCGAATGAAACCCATATTGTGCCCGTCATGGTGGGCGACCCGGTATTGGCAAAGCAGGCTTCGGATATCCTGCTTGAAGAATATCACATGTATGTACAGCCTATTAATTACCCAACCGTCCGTAAGGGAACGGAGCGCCTGCGCATCACCCCGACCCCATTCCACACGCAGGCGATGATGGAATCACTCCGTGATGCGCTGGTCGAGATTTATGCACGCCTGCGCATTGGCTATGCCACCGGCATGGCAGAAGCCTCGGGCCTGCGCCTGGTAGGCTAATATCCTACTCTAATACGATAGAAGATTGCGTCTCACGGCTGCTTGCAGTAGATGCAATTTATGGATCAGTCCGCCGCACATTATCTTGGCCATCGGGCACGTTTACGGGATCGCTTTCTGGATGAAAGCGGTGATAGCATTCCCGATTACGAGCTGTTGGAACTGATTCTCTTTTCTGCCCGGCCACGTGGCGATGTGAAGCCGCTGGCCAAGCGCCTGCTTAAAACCTTCGGCAGCTTCTCTAAAGTGATGCATGCAGATGAAACCTCTCTGCGCTCGGTGGATGAGGTGGGCGACGCAACCATCGCTACGCTTAAAACCGTCCGGATCGCCGCACAGCGTATGCTAAAGGCAGAGATTGCAGATATGCCGGTCATTCAGTCATGGTCGGCACTGATAGATTATTGCAAGCTAGCCATGGGCAACAAAAAGGTTGAGGAGTTTCGTGTACTGTTCCTTAACTCCCGCCACGCGCTCATTGCTGATGAAGTCATGCATCGCGGCACCATCAACCATACGCCCGTCTACCCACGAGAAGTCGTCAAGCGCGCACTGGAGCTTTCTGCCGCTGCGGTTATCCTGTTACACAATCACCCAAGCGGTGATCCCACTCCCTCAAAGGCGGATATCGAGGTGACCCAAAAGATCGTAGAGGCCGCTGCAACTGTAAATATTACCGTACATGACCATGTGATCATCACCGAAGCCGGGCATTATTCCTTTAAAAGCTTCGGGCTGATTTAATGGGGCGCATCCTGACTGGTTTTTTTGAGGGAATAAATAACCCCAGCCGCCAGCAATCCTACAGTAATCGCCAATGAAAGCGCCGAGGATACCTTCTCCCCGCCACTAATCAGCGGATAAAACACTTTTCCGCCAATAAAAATAAGCACCGCAGAAAGAGAATAGTTCAGGTAATCAAACCGGTGCAACATTGCCGCCAATGCAAAATACAGTGCCCGAAGCCCAAGAATCGCGAACACATTGCTGGTGTAGACAATATACTCATCTGTCGTGATCGCAAAAATGGCCGGCACCGAATCCAGTGCAAAAACAATATCGACGCATTCTACCACAATCAGGCTGATAAATAGCGGCGTCAGGTAACGTATATGCTTGCCAGTCGCCGGATCCAGCCGCCGGACAAAAAAGCGATTCCCATGCAACTCCTCCGTCACCCGGAATCGCCGCTTGATCGCTTTCAGCACAAAATTATTGGCGATATCCTGCTCTGCCTCGCTTTGAACCAGCATTTTGATGCCTGTAAAGATCAGGAAGGCCGCAAACAGGTAGAGTACCCACTCGAAGTGATGCACCAGATGAGCCCCCACGCCAATCAGCAGCGCACGGAGAACGACAACCCCCAAAACTCCCCAAAATAAAACCCGGTATTGGTAAAGGCGCGGCACCGCAAAATACGAAAACACTAGCGAGATAACAAAGATATTATCAAGCGACAGGGTCTTTTCGATCAGGAAGCCGGTAAAATAATCCTGCGCCGCTTCCGCACCAAGCTCTGCCCAGACAAACCCGCCAAAGGCCAGCCCCATGCTAACGTAAAATGCGCTGAGGCGCAGGCTCTGGCGCACAGAAATCTCACGATCCCGGCGATTCAGCAGCCCCAGGTCAAATAGCAGCAACAGTAAAACTGTGCCAAAAAACGCGCCCCACATCCATAGCGGTTTGTCGAAGAGGAGCGTATCTGGAAAGAGCATAGTCATACCGTTTCTTGTTGATCACCTGCGTGTTTTTCAAGGAAATGTTTGTGAATGTCCAGCGTTCCGCGCTGGCCGATATAGCGTTTACAGTCTTTAAGCCACCCATCCATTTGCGTGCGCCCCATCTGGTGCAACTCCTGAAAGAATTCCCAGCTGGCGTTTGTTTTGCTATCCGCTGTCATCTCTTGCGATCCCGTTGGTGGCATGACCCGATGCATACGCACAGCCGTATATTCTTCTGCGCTGAGCTTGCCGTCTTGCACAAGCCTGCCCACAAAATCAATCGCACGCATTTCTGCGACAAGGCTTGCATTAAAACTGATTTCATTCACCCGATTGATGATATCGGCCGCTGTTTTTGGTGTTCCATGGCGCTCCAGTGGGTTGATCTGAACCAACAGTACATCGGCACAATCTGTATAATAATACAACGGCCAAAGCGCAGGATTTCCCATATAGCCGCCATCCCAATAAGGCTTACCCTCAATCTCCACTGCCTGATAAATGAAGGGCAGGCATGCCGAGGCCAACAATACGTCGATCGTGATTTCATCTTCACGAAAAACGCGTGCCTCACCGGTTTCTACGTTCGTCGCCGCCACAAACAGGGGGATCCCCTCCCGTAGATTGCACGTCTTCAGCATTGTTTGCAGGACATTGCGCAACGGATTGTAATTGATTGGATTCAGCTCGTATGGCGAAAAGATGCGGCTGAGCATATCACCCGGGTTGAGCGCTGAAAGCCACTCCAGACCGGGAATTTTTGCCAGCCCCTCCGGCGCCTTCATTTGACCGAATGGCGCTACTTTAGACGCCTCCATGCTGATGGCATACCAGAATTCACGCAGCTGTTCCCGCGCACGCGCGCGGCCACCTTCACGATAACCATCCACCAGCACCGCTGCATTCATTGCCCCGGCACTGGTGCCGCTAATCCCACTGATCTCGATATCTTCTTCTTCCAGCAACCGATCAAGCACACCCCAAGTGAACGCCCCATGGGCGCCGCCACCTTGTAAGGCAAGATTCAGGCGAATTGGCTTTTTCGTTTTCTGCGCACGCGCTTTTGCCGGTGATCGCCCCATTATGCGGCCGTCCAGCCACCATCGATGGAGTGTGTTGTCCCTGTGATGTTGATCGCCGCGTCTGAACATAGGAAAACCGCAAGCGCGCCAATTTGTTCGGGCGTACTGAAGCGTGCGGTTGATTGTTTCTCACCCAGCAATTCATTTTTTACCGCCTCTTCTGAGCGTCCCTCTTTGGTAGCGCGGTCTTTGATTTGCTTTTCGACTAACGGCGTCAGCACCCAGCCCGGACAAATTGCATTGGCGGTGATTTCATGCTCACCCATCTCAAGCGCCACCACCTTGGTGAGTCCAACCAATCCGTGTTTTGCAGTGACATAGGCTGACTTCTGGACAGAGGCAACAAGGCCATGCGCCGAGGCGACATTAATGATGCGCCCCCAGTTACGTTGTTTCATTCCCGGCACAGCAGCCGCGGTTGCATGAAATGCCGAGCTGAGATTGATCGCAAGGATGGCATCCCATTTCTCTGCCGGAAACTCTTCAATTTTAGCGGTGAACTGGATCCCCGCATTGTTGACCAGAATATCAACGCTGCCAAAGTGCTTCTCTGCATTGGCTACCATCGCGCGGACTTGCTCGGGCTTACTCATATCCGCATCGGAATAGTCTGTTTTTACACCAAACTGCTGGGCAGTATCGGCTACTAGCGTGTCGATCGCTGCCCGATCACCAAAACCATTAAAGAGAATATTCGCGCCCTGCCCGGCCAACGCTTTTGCAATACCTTCACCAATACCGCTGGTGGAGCCTGTAACAATCGCTGTTTTACCTTTTAGCATAACCCCTCCTCTTTATGACATGCCGAAGATGTAGGCCTTCTCATAGCGAGAATCAAGGTAAGGCGACACGCGGCGGAGGGTATCCGCAAAAAAAGCACCCGCTGTCACTATTCAGGCTGCTTAGCTATTCAACCACTGAATTTGTTGGGCGAGATTGATTGGTATTTCAGAAAGCTCTTCCAGCCGCGTGTCTTCATACGCATTTGCCGTAGGGTGTAGCTTCTGGAATGCGGCGATCTGCGCATCCCGCTCTTCATGTAACCAGGTAATTTGCGCGGCAAAAAGCTGCACCATTGCCGCCGTCCATTGGTCGAGGACATCCCAGCGCGACGGCTCGGTTGGTGTAAATCGGTATTGCTTCAAAAATGACGTGATATGCCGGGCATCGTACCAGGTTTCGTAAGAAACCCAACGGTTGACCGTAAAAAGGCGAATCGGCTGACCATAGCGGTTCATCGCAATGGCGATCACATGCGCCATCGGGCTACTGATGTTTTTATCCCAGTCTGGCAAGGAGGTGGGCTTAATGCGTGGAGGAATTCTCTTTCCGCGTAAAAAGCAGTGGAAATGGCCATGCTCTTCGCGCTCCAGGTCTTCACGATGGCAATGGTAAAAATACTGAGCACCAGACTGGTAATCAATACGGTCACCTTTGGGATAATGACGCATTTTCTCATGCTGCCGCGCCCGATTCAGCGTGTAATGCAGAATATTCTTTCCGGTGCGCGTTGTCATCGCCTGCTGTGCCTCCAGCACCGTCAGGGCATGCTTCAACAGCAGTGCTTTTTTACGTAGCGAAACATCGGGCCATCTGAACTCAGGAATAAGAGGCATGGTCTTCCCTATAAAAAAGGGGACAAGCGCAAACGCCTGCCCCCTTTATTTAGAAACGCATCAGCTTAGTGAGCGTCGTGACCTTCGTGGCCTGCACAGCCTTCAGCTGCTTTACAGCCTTCGTGGCCTTTACAAGCTTTACATGCATGCTCGTGCATGCTGTCTTTTTTTGCATCTGAAGCAAATGCAGCTGGAGCAATGGCAGCAGCGGAAAGGGCAGCAAGAGCAGCTGCAACGGCAATCGAAGTCTTTTTCATGGGATACTCCAAAAAAATATAATGAATAAAACGAACAGCCTTCGGCTATCCGCGTGCCATGTTCTTAGCAAATTACCCATTCAGGCGCAATAATGAGTATGGGTGACAGCCAGTGTGTGTGAATTGTTTTGATTGAGAATAGAAGCCATTTTTAGGCGGTTACTTTATCACAGTCACGCAAGAAACATTAAAGAATACAAATCTATTTGTCTCCAGCACAGCACCGTACAGCCATTACACGCGCTGGAGCATTTGCAGAAAATGTCCACGCAACGCGGGAGGATGGCGATGGAGCGCCGGCAACAGCCGGGATTCGATAAAATGGCTCGCAAGCGCAACACCGCTTCGCACTTCCTCCATGCCATCTGGCAACTCTGTTTCATCGCGAACAAACTCTGGCAATGCCAACATTCGGTCGTGGTAGGGCGCGCCTGCGCTACGCGAAACCGCCCGCCCTGTTTTAGGCGAAACGTAAACCAATTCTTCCCGTACACCGGTTGCGGCACAGCTGGTGAGATCGAGGCCGAATCCTGCAAGCTCCAGCAGACTAAGCTCTAATCGTACATATTCTGCCAACCAGATCAGCGGCTCTACTCCTGCGGCCACATGCTGAAGGAACGACAGGGTTTGTGCATACAGTGCCGGATGAGCATCACGCTCCGCCAAGGCACAAGCGATCAGGCTCATCACACTTCCGACGGCAGACAAACGCAAGGGGTCCTGCATTACACGTGCTGCCAAGCTGTGCTTTGCCTCCAGCGTAATTGCCCCCATATGCTCGGGCAACCGTGCTTTCCATGTGGCTTCGACCAGCGTAGCTGGCTGTAAATCCGCGCGACGCTTCGAGGTCATGCCACGTTTGACCACACCACGACACAAACCATGCTCTGGCGTGAACAAATGTAAAATAGCGTCATGATCGCCGAATTTATCGACGGTGAGGATGAGCGCTTCATCGGTAAACTGGAGCATGGGGGCATGCTATCCCAAGCCACCATAAGCCACAATGAAGGAGTTATAGTTTGGATTTCTGCGCTGGCGGCATAGCCACTGCACCCTGATAGTGTACCGGCGCAAGGTCAGCCGTATCTGGTGGTACGAATTTTTGTGGCGCAGACTTAGTGAAATTCTCTGCATTCGCCAAATCTTCTGCACCATAGCCAACATCAGAGATGTCTGCTGACGCCGATTGCTGATGCGGCTTTTTTCCGAATACGGCACTGTTTGTCCGGGCATCAAG
>JAUIBB010000091.1 GCA_030427685.1 Alphaproteobacteria bacterium | reverse complement strand
TCGAGCTATCGAGCAGGTCACGCAGCGCCTGTGCATGCAGCTCGATCTCCGCCTGAGCCTCTTCCAACTCGCTGATATGACTGGCATAGCCGATAATGCCTTCGCTGGAGAGCGGCACCTCGCGGATATGGTAAAGCCGCCGCTGACCACCCACAATAATATGCTGGCGCACCGACTGCTCTTCGCCGGTTTCAAGCGCTTTTTGGGCAAGGGCGCGGTGTCCCTTGTAAAGCTCCATATCACCGATCGCCATCACATGCTCAGACGACTCTTCCGCCACCTCTGAAAATGCCAGATTGCAATAGACGATCTTCAGCTCCATATCCCGCTGCCAGACAGGGTTTTGCGAGCAATTCAGCAGGTTGGAGTATCGGCGCGCTTCGGCCTTCAGATGGGCATTCTCGGCCTCAAGCGCCGCCGTCGAGGGAGCCGCAGGAACCGTCGCCTCTGTTTTTACCCGCCGATGCAGTAAATTACGTAGCATGCGCGCAGCATGCCATAAAATCAGGGGGTGTCACCAAAAACGTCGTAAACTTAATGAAATCGTCATCAAAAGAGGCGCCAGACGTTGCTATAATTACACCTGAGATGACAACCGAAGCGCCACATCCCACGCCAAACGAAATTGCCCTTGCGCAACGCAACCGGGCGCAACGGGGCATTGTCCGCAAAATCGAGCGCGTCTTTCAGCTGCACCGCGCCGATAACGCCATTCCTGAAGCGCTTCGCCAGCAATGCGGTGCGACCATTCAGCAATCTCTCCAGAAGGAGGGCTGGTATAAGACACGCAACGTCGCCATCGAGAAATCGGATGCAGGCTCTTCTGCCGCCGCCGAGTTGGATACCATCGCAGCACGCACGATTCACCAATACCTCAACGCTTTTTACCTGCGCTACCTGCTCTGCGTGAAGAGTGCCGACCATCTGCCCCTTCCCGCTTATAGCGCGTTGTTTGGCGCGACTATGCCCCGCAAACGGCTGCTGGATGCCTATATCAACCATATCGGCAACGCGGCAGAACTGGAATTGCAACAGGCCGGGCTGGACGCAAAAAGCGCACATATTACCCACGGGAATATGATCGGGCAGGCAATCAGCATTGCCGACGCACAGCTTCCCGGCTCTGTATTTGGCGTCAGCAGCGTACACCCGCTGCAAGGCCCAGTGGTAAACAAGGAAACCAACTCCCTTGCCAACGACCGGGCGATCAACGACCGTATTCAAGAACTACGCGGCTATTGGGAACGACAGGCGACCGCACTGAAGAAAGATCTGGACACCCATCGCACCCTGCAACATGGCATTGCCCAGCAGGAGAAAGAGGCCGGTGCCGTCCGCCGCAAAATCCAGCAGGTATACGGGCTAAGCGATAACGCGATGACCCTTGGCAAAAACCGTCGCATGCATCGTGAAATCGATATTCACTGCTATATCAACGATCCCTCAGGAAGCTGGGAACCCATACGGAATGTCGCCATGCGCCAAGCCAGCATGCGGGCTGAACGCGGCCCCTCCATCGATGCAGCCGCCGAGCATATCATGCTATCCCTGATCGACGCACTGGAAGTACACCGAAAAGTCATGCATCGTGGCGCGCGCCATATCCCGACACGCTACCAACCCATGTACCTGACACCAGAAGTACGCCGCGAGCTCGCAGACAGCTATGTCAATCACCGGATCATTCAGAGTGCATTGGCGCTGGAGGATCTGGGGCTTCCCCCTCAGAGCATTCTCCCCACCCTCTGCACACTAGTAGCAGAAGCGCAGGAACTGCACCAAAACAGCTTCCTGTTCAAACCCAAAGAAACCTACCGCATGCCAGCGCTTGATCCAGAGCACAGCCCCAAACAACAGCTGCACGACATCACGCTGCACGGACGCGCAGCAACCGAGCGGCTAAGCCAGCACCCGTTACTACACTAGTAGCGGTAGCTCTCTTTTTTGAACGGCCCTGCCACCGATACGCCGAGATAGTCAGCCTGATCTTTGGAAAGCACTGAAAGCTTTGCGCCGATGCGGGCAAGGTGAAGTGCAGCGACTTTCTCATCGAGATGCTTCGGCAGCACATAGACAGCGTTTTTATAGTTCGCATGGTGGTTCCAAAGCTCGATCTGCGCCAGCACCTGATTGGTGAAGCTGCTGCTCATCACGAAGCTTGGATGGCCGTTAGCGCAACCAAGATTCACCAGACGGCCTTGCGCCAGCAGAATGATGCGCTTGCCATCCGGGAACTCGACTTCATCCACCTGCGGCTTCACTTCATGCCATTTCATGTTGCGCAGCGACTCGACCTGAATCTCGGTATCGAAGTGACCGATATTGCATACAATCGCACGGTCTTTCATCTTGCGCATATGGTCGAGGGTGATGATGTCTTTATTGCCGGTCGCGGTTACGAAAATATCGACCTGCTCGACCACATCCTCAATGGTCATCACCAGATAGCCTTCCATCGCCGCTTGCAGGGCGCAGATCGGATCCACCTCGGTTACCACAACACGTGCACCCTGACCACGCAGCGCCGCCGCACAGCCCTTGCCCACATCGCCATAGCCTGCAACCAGTGCCATTTTGCCGGCGATCATCACGTTGGTGGCTTGCTTGATACCATCCACCAGCGACTCACGGCAGCCATAGAGGTTATCGAATTTCGACTTAGTCACGGAATCGTTGACGTTGATGGCTGGCACCATCAGCTTGCCGGCTTTTGCCATTTCTTCGAGGCGGTGAACGCCGGTCGTTGTCTCCTCCGAAACGCCGCGCACGCCTTTCAGCATGTCTGGGTATTTCTCGTGCATGATACGGGTGAGGTCACCACCATCATCGAGGATCATGTTTGGCACCCAATCGCTGTTGCCATTGATGGTCTGCTCGATGCACCATTCGTATTCTTCTTCGGTCTCGCCTTTCCATGCGAAAACGGGCACGCCGGTAGCGGCGATAGCAGCGGCTGCCTGATCCTGCGTCGAATAGATGTTGCAGCTGCTCCAGCGCACTTCCGCGCCCAGCGCGGTCAGGGTCTCGATCAGCACCGCGGTCTGGATGGTCATGTGCAGGCAGCCCAGAACACGTGCACCTTTCAGCGGGTGTTTGCCTTTATACTCTTCGCGCAACGCCATCAGGCCAGGCATCTCGGTCTCGGCGATGGTGATCTCGCGACGCCCCCATGCAGCAAGGCCGATATCGGCAACTTTATAGTCGGTGAACCCAGCGGGTGCGATCACTTGAGCGGTGGCAGACATAGCAAACTCCTTAACAGATAAATAATGACTGCACTGGCATAGGGCACTCCGATTCACTTGCAAAGTGTTTATTTCCGGCTAATTTCAGCCAACAATTCGACCGGCGGCCAACGCTGGCGCATTTTTAGGAGCAAGCAATGCAACAACGGATGACACTGCGGCGTATCGCCGCGGGTGTGTGTGGCCTTTTCAGTCTCGTCAGCAACCCCGCCCATGCCTTCGACCCGTGGGAGGGCGCAACCCCGCCTCAGCCTGCCACTACAATACCCGCCAGCGCACCTGCCGCCACGGCAAGACCGTTACATATTTTCCCGGCAATTGCTTATGATGCACCAATCCCGGCCCCCACGGTTCCCACACCACCCGTAGCGGTTGCCGCCGCGGAAGTCCCGCCGCCGATTCAAACCCTGATCCTGCCGGAAGCACCCGCCATGGCACGGGCAACGCCACCTGCGCCACCGCCAGTCGCCGCGTATATTGCTCCCGCACCACGGCTGAGCGATGACACCCTGATGCTTGCAGATGCCGCACCGATCGCGGCAGCGGAGATTCCTCCCCCGATCCAGACCCTGATTCTGCCAGATGTCCCGGCAACCGCAACCGCTGCACCCGTGACCACGGCCACGCCATCGGTCATCGCGCCACCGCCGATCGCCAGCTACGCCACAGCAACACCTGCATGGGAGGACGCCCCCATCCTCGTCGCCGAGGCCCCTTCTATCGCGGAAGCCACCCTCCCCACTGCGCCCATCATGCTGGCCGAAGCGAAGGCTCCAGAGGACACCACCGCCGATGGTCGCCATCGCTTTGCGGTGGGGGTCGAAGGATTCCATGACCGCTACGAAGAAAGCGTCGCCAACCTCGACAACAGCGCCATCTATGGATCACTGACGGGCGATTACACGTATTACGTCACCCCCAATTGGGTTGCCGGGCTGGGCGCACGCGCCTCCTATGGCCGCAACCAATACCGTTCCAACAGTGGAAAGGTCGGCGGCATCCCGCAATGGGAGTTTGATGGCCGTATCACCCTCGGATACGAGGAGCATCTCGGCAACGGCCACCATCTGATGCCCTATGTCGGACTCGCCGCACGCTACTTCCGCGATCAGGGAAAAGGCTACCGCACCGACCTTGGCTTCTCGCTCTACGACCGCGACATCCTGCAGATATACTCTCCGTTTGGTGTCACCTACCGTTTCCCGGCATGGGGCTACCAGTTTGCTCCCACCATCGAATATGGCAGCCTGCTCTATGCGCGGGTGAACAGCCATATCGGACAAGTTCCCGGCTATTACGACATTACCAATGCGCAGCATTCCGGCTACGAACTGCGCGCCGACATGCTCATCAGCGATCTCGACAATGCCGGACGCGGCCTCGCCTTCGGCCCCTTCCTCCGCTACTGGTACTTTGATAACTCCGACATCGCCACCACCCCCAGCACCCCCTCCGGCACCCAGTGGGCCGAGCCAGAAAACAGCCGACTGCAACTTGGCGTTCAGGTTAAGTACCTGTTCTAGGAAGAGCCCTAAAAGTGTAATCAGGCGGTTTTTGCTTTTTCTTCTTCGATCAGCACGCGCTTGAGGATTTTGCCGATATTGTTTTTCGGCAGCTCGTCACGAATCTCGAAGGCATGGGGCACGGCATAGGCTGACATCTCGCCTTTAAGATAAGCCTTCAGCGCCACCTCATCCAGTGTCTGGCCGGGCTTCAGCACCAGATAGGCTTTAATCATCTGCCCACGGCTGGGATGGTCAAGCCCCACCACTGCGCATTCCGCCACCGCCGGATGGGTGTAGAGCACCTCCTCGACATTGCGCGGATAGACGTTGTAACCGCCGACGATAATCATCTCTTTCAGCCGCCCGACGATGTAGAAATACCCATCCGCATCCATATAGCCCAAATCGCCCGTATGCAGCCGCCCGTTGCGCAGCACATTGTCTGTCTCGGTAGATTGGTTGAGATAGCCCTGCATTACCTGTGGTCCGCTGATACAGACCTCACCGACCTCGCCCACCGGACAGGGGGTCAAGCGATCGTCCTTGTCGATAATTTCCATGATCGTTCCCGGCAACGGCAAGCCAATCGAGCCAAGCTTCCGCAAGCCATGGAGCGGGTTGCAACAAGTAACAGGCGATGTCTCCGTCAACCCGTACCCTTCAACCAGCACACAACCCGTCAGCGACTCGAACTTCTCCTTCACGTCGTTGGGAAGTGGCCCACCACCGCTGATACACATCTTGATGCTGGAAAGATCATACCGATCAAGGTTACGCGCATTGTTAATGGTCGCATAGAGCGTCGAAACACCGGGTAACAATGTCGGTTTTTTGTGGTGAATATCGGACAGCACATGCTTCAGGTCGAACTTCGGATGGATCAGGATCGTATGCCCGTTGGCAATCGCAAGGTTCAACGCCACCGTCATCGCAAATACATGGAAGAAGGGGATGATAGCCATCATCACTTCATTACCCGGCTCCAGCCCCACCATCCACTGCGAGCATTGCAGCGTATTGATATAGAGGTTGCTATGCGTCAGCACGGCGGCCTTGGGCACACCCGTTGTACCGCCGGTATATTGCAGCACTGCCGGGTGACTATCGGGCAGAATATTCGGCGGCGTCATCTCAGCCGGATTCGCCAGCAGGTCATTCAGCGTCACATGATAGCTGTCTTTCGGCGCGTTAAAAATATCCTTCTGCTTCGCCGCCACAAACAGGGCATGCTTGGTCACCGGCATCGCCTCGGCAAAATTACAGATGATGATTTTACGAATCGAGCTATTGCCGATAAACGGCGTCAGCTTGCCATAGGTCATCTTGAGGTTGACGGTCACCATCACCTCGACCTTGGCATCCTGCAACTGATGCTCGATCTCGTGGTGCGAATACAGCGGGTTAAAATTAACAATCGTCGCGCCGCATTTCAGGGCTGCGTAGTAGCACATTACATATTGGGGGCAGTTAGGCATAAACAGCCCTACCCGCGTGCCGCGCTTGATGCCGATCTTCTGCATGCCATGGGCGATGGAATCCACCATCTCCTTCAGCCGCTCGTAGCTATAGGTCTTGCCAAAGAAGTCGAGCGCCACGCGCTGCGGCCATTGGACAGCAGCTTCGTCCAGCAGGGTGTAGAGTGGCCGCCCATGGAAAGTTTCATGCCAATGCACCCCATCGGGATAGTGGGCGTCCCATGGGTATTGGTTCAAATGACTCACGAGCACTCTCCAGTCCCTGCATCACCCCCGCCAAAGCGGCAATGACGGCGTTGCGTAGCTTTCTACTTGTACATTTACTATGCGTGTTTTAATCATGCTCGTCAAATGACTGTCTCGCAAAGCAACAAAATCCTTTCCACCGATGTCGCCGTAATTGGCGCTGGCCCCGTCGGACTGTTCGCAGTTTTTGAGCTGGGAATGCTTAAAATGAACGCCATCGTAATCGACGCCCTGCCAGCTCTTGGCGGCCAGTGCACCGCGCTTTACCCTGAAAAACCTATCTACGACATCCCCGGATTCCCCAGTGTGGATGCGGCAGACCTCATCGCCAACCTCGAAGCGCAGGCCGAGCCATTCTCGCCGCAATACGTGCTGGGCGAGCAAGTGGTGCAGTGCAGCAAAGACCCTTCGGGCCAATGGAACCTTGTCACCAATAAGGGCACCTCGGTCATGGCCAAAGCCATCATCATCGCCGCTGGGTGCGGTGCGTTCGGCCCCAACCGTCCGCCGATGGAAGGGCTGGAGCAATACGAAGGCCGCCATGTTCACTACATGGTCGCGCGTCGTGAAGACTTCCGCGATCAGGAAATCGTGATTGCCGGCGGCGGCGATTCTGCCGTTGATTGGGCGGTTTCACTGGCCGAAGTCGCAAAAAAAATCTACGTCGTCCACCGTCGCGACAAGTTCCGTGCCGCACCGGAAACCGTCTCTAAAATGCAGTCGATTGCATCGACAGGCAACATTGAGATGGTAATCCCCTATCAGCTCGACGCGCTGGAGGGCGACGGCAACACGTTAAGCGGCGTGGTCGTCAAAAGCATGGATGGCACCTCCCGCACCCTTCCGGCACAGCACCTGCTGGCCTTCTTCGGCCTGTCGATGG
>JAUIBB010000004.1 GCA_030427685.1 Alphaproteobacteria bacterium | reverse complement strand
GTAGCGATGCTAGGGAAGGGGAGGTAAAAAGACAACTGAAATGGCATTTGAGCGACTGATAGAACGAGGGAAAAAGGTCGCGGCATGGGTCGAGCGGCCTACGGTGTTTCGCGTGTTGCAGATCGTCTTGCCGCTGGCATTTTTGGGGCTTTTGGTGGCCAAGGCATGGTTGGCGGAAGATGCCTACATTACCTTTCGGGTGATTGATAACGCACTCCATGGTTATGGGCTGCGCTGGAATATCGACGAGCGGGTGCAGGTGTATACCCATCCGTTATGGATGTTCGCCAACCTGCTGGTGATGGCGTGCACGCGGGAAGAATTCTTTACCGGCATTGGCCTTAGCCTTGTGGTCTCGATGGCTTGCTACCTGTTGTTACAGCGCGGTTACCGTGCCCAGCCGCTGGTCGTAGTGGGGATGCTATTCCTGCCGCTTGCCATGTCGCGTTCGATATTGGAGTTTTTTGTCTCTGGGCTGGAGAACCCACTTGCGTCACTGTTGCTGGCGGTATTTTTTCTCATGTTTTTACGCGGCAAGCGCGTGCCGTGGTTCTGGCTGGGGCTGACAGCATCGGGCCTGTTGCTCACGCGGTTTGATCTGGTCTGGTTTGTGTTGCCAGTGGCGTTGTTTTTGCTGGCAACGCAGTGGCATCGGCTGCGCTGGGGGAAGGTATTGCTGGCGTCGTTGCCACTGGCGGGCTGGTGTATCTTCAGCCTGCTTTATTATGGGTTTGTTTTTCCCAATACGAAATACGCCAAGCTGAATACGGGTATCGCGTGGGATGATACAATTCGGCAAGGGCTGCGCTATTATGCCGACTTCTTCTGGAATGACATGCCATCATGTTACCTGCTGGTGCTGGCTGTGGGGTATGCAGCCTACCGGCTGGTGCGCCATCGCTGGGAAGCGCTGTATGACCGCCATGTGATGGTTGCATTGGGAGTAGTGATCTATCTCGGCTACCTGCTGGCCATTGGTGGGGACTATATGTCCGGGCGCTTTTTTACCGCCCCCCTGACCGTTACCCTGATTTTGCTTGCCGATGTGGCCTGGTGCAGCACACCGCAACAGCGCCGCATCTGGGTATTGTTTGTGGCGATGGGTGTATTGGTGCTCGGGCTGATTGGTCGCTACACCGAAGTGATTGATGTTGTCGGCAGTAACGGCATCGCCAACGAGCGGCAGTTTTATAAAAAGAGAACCAGCCTGCTGGGTAATCTGCCAGACAAAAAAGCACTCGATACGTATCACTGGGTTCAGTCTGGGCGGGCATTACGGCATACGGTGCCAGAGGGATTGCGCGGTGTGATGCCGCAGATGGAAACACGCGGAAACGCCGGGATGAACCCGTATTTTGGTGGGCCCCATATCGCTTATATTGACCCGTTTGGCTTGGCCGATGCCTTGCTGGCACGGCTGCCGCTGGTAGATCGCCGTAGTTGGCGCATCGGGCATTTTGTTCGCATTCTGCCTGCCGGATACCGCCAGTTTCGTGAGACGGGGGACGCCAGTGCGATGGATGCCGACCTTGCTGTGTATGCGCAAGCGCTACATACGATCATCGCAGATCCTTTTTGGAGTTGGGAGCGGTTACGCACGCTGGTTGCTTTTCAGTTGGGCGCATATGACCAGTACCGTGATCGCTATGTTGCGCAGGTACTGCAACGCACCGACTGGCCGCTGAGCCGGATTACCCATCCGCGCCAGATGCAGGTGCTGTTGGATGAGGTGGTGGATTACGCGGAGGCGCTGAACATGACGATTGCCGTTGGCACGCCTTATCGGTTCTCGTCGCCACGGTTGGTGAAGGCGAAAGCACTGCATGTTGCTGCGCTGAAAGCGTGCCACTTCCAGTTTGATTTTGAGAAGGATGGGCAGGTGCTGGGTACGGTTCGGACTGGCGAGGTGCGCTTGCCGCCACAGGCTCAGAAGCAGTATATCGACGAATATGAAATGCTCGTGCTGCCGCCTGCGGTGCGCCGGGGTGGGTTTGATACGCTGGTGGTTACCTATGCCGGGCACCCACGGTTGCCAGGGCCGAGCTGTATGGGGATGGCGCCGACCTTGCTCTATGTCTCGTTCGACTGATTACGAGCGGCGTGCCGGTTTTTTCTTGGGGGCCGTGACGGTGCCATAGCAATGCGCATCGCTTGGGAAGCTGCCATTCTTGACTTCCGCTGCGTAGCTGGCAACCGCCGTGCTGATGGTCTCACGCAGGGCGGCATATTTTTTGACGAAGCGCGGTGCATGGGTGAACATGCCCAGCATATCGTCGATGACCAGCACCTGGCCATCGCAGGCGGCCGATGCACCAATGCCGATGGTGGGGATGCTCACCTGACGGGTGATCTCGGCGGCGAGCGGCTCGACCACCCCCTCAATCACCATCGCAAATGCACCGGCAGCGGCGACGGTGGTCGCGGCATGCTGGATGGCAGCATAGTCATCGGCCTCTTTGCCTTGTGTTTTAAAGCCACCCATTTGGTTCACATGTTGTGGCATCAGGCCGACATGCGCCATGACGGGGATGGCGCGATCGCTTAAGAAACGAATGGTTTCGGCCATCTCGGCGCCGCCTTCAAGCTTGACGGCGGCGCAGCCGGTTTCCTGAAGGATGCGTGCGGCATTGGTGAAGGCTTGCTCTGGCGAGGCCTGATAGCTGCCAAATGGCATATCGACGATCACAGGGGTGGCACCTGCACCGCGCACGACGGCAGCGCCATGGTTTATCATCATCTCCAGCGTGACGGGTAAGGTTGAGGGCAGGCCATAGACCACCATTCCCAGCGAGTCGCCGACGAGGAGCATGTCGCAATGCGGTGCGAGCAGCTCTGCCATGGGGGCCGTATAGGCGGTCAGCATGGCAAGCTTTTCAACGCCCTTGGTGGCGCGCAATTGCGGGATGCTGCGTTTGGATGCCGTGGTGGCCGGGCTATGTGACATTGGGTGGATTCCTTTGGTGTTACTTATGCCGGGGGCTCGCCACGCCATGTTGCCGGCGCGGCAGGGAGCGAGAGGGTGATAGTCGTGCCGACATTCAGCTCACTGGTGATAGTAAAGGTGCCGCCCATCGACTCCACGAATTTCTTCGAGAGCGGCAGGCCCAGCCCTGTACCTTCATAGCGGCGTGAGAGGGCGGATTCAACCTGCCCGAAGGGCGTCATCACCTTGGAAATATCCTTGGGTGCGATGCCGATGCCGGTATCTTTGACCGAGAGCACCAGCCCTCCGGTGGTAATATCTGTCCATGCCTGACAGCGTACCTCGCCGCCTGCACGGGTAAACTTCACCGCATTACTGAGCAGGTTCAGCAGCACTTGTTTGAGCTTTTTGGCATCGGTGACGATCACCAGATGGGTAGGGGGAATGTCTTCTACCAGTGTTACCTGTGCGGTTTCCGCACGTGGCAGCACCATGCGCAGCGAGTTGCGGATGATCTTGGTAGCATCTGTTTCGGCCCACTCCATTTGCAGTTTACCTGCTTCAGCTTTGGAGTAGTCGAGGATGTCGTTAATCAGGCTCAGCAGATGGCGGCCCGAGGCGTAGATATCGTCGATATAATCCTGATAGATTTTATCGAGGTTTGATTTTACTTCGTTCCGCAGGATCTCAGAGAAGCCGATAATCGCATTGAGCGGCGTTCGCAGCTCGTGGCTGACGCTGGCAAGGAATTGTGATTTGTCGTGGCTTTGCGCTTCGGCCTGACTGGCGGCGGCGGTCAGTTCAAGATTGACCTCATGCTGCTTACTGATGATGGATTCCGCACGAATCGAGGTATAGATCAGCAGCCCGACCATGAGCACAAAGGTCGTCACCATGGTGCCAATGACGAGGTATTGCAGCATCTGCAATTGCTGCGCTTGTGCCGTCACGTCGTAGTAAATCTCGGCGAGCGCCTCTACCGCGCGCGTCTCCCCATTAAAAATAGGGACGATCAGTTGGATCAGTTCACGCTCCTGGCTGGGGGCGGCACCGTTTTTCAGGTAAACATGGCGCAGGATCCGGCTGGCGGTTTCACCCATCTGGGTCTGGCGCAGGTCGAACAGGGTAACGCGGGTGGCGTCGTTATTGGCAGCATAGGCATCGGTTGAGCTATAGAACAGCCGTTTGACATCGGGCGAGAAAATCGTGACCTTCACCATCGATTGGTGCTGGAAGAAATTTTTGGTCTCGGTGTTATAGGGGGCCATATCCATGGCCATGCCCGAGAGCAGCTGTGGCCGGTAGCGCTTCCAGACCGTGTCGGTATAGCTGCCCATTGTAGAGCGGGTTTGCGCCATATGGTTCTGTAATAATTCGATATGCTTGATCTGCGAGAAGTAATGGTTCAGCACCACGGCACTGCCAATAACGAGCAGCAGGCAAAACAGGGCAAAATACCGTACGTAAGAAAGCATGCGCTGATTTTAGCCCATCACCCCCTAAATACAATAGGTAAACCGCACGAAAACGTATGATGCAAGGGGCTTGACAGTTGCTGCGCACCCCTCTATAAGCGCCCACTCATTAAAAAAAACTGCAAGCAATTACGGAGCTTTCCATGAAACGTACTTATCAACCGAGCAAGCTGGTTCGCGCGCGTCGCCATGGCTTCCGTAAGCGTAGTTCAACCGTTGGTGGCCGTCGCGTATTGGCTGCCCGTCGCGCTAAAGGCCGTAAGGTACTCAGCGCTTAATCCACGGGTCGTTCCTGCTTTCCTGGCATGATGCCCCTCGCGTTGGTGCGGAGGCTTTGGGGATGACAACCATTACCACCATTCGAAAACGTGCCGACTTCGTGCGCCTCAACCGCGCGCGCAAGGTGATGGCCGACTATTTCATCCTACGCTGTGGTACTGCCACGGGCGATGGGATTGAGGTGGGCTATACGGTCACCACCAAATGTGGCAACGCGGTGATCCGCAATCGGATCAAACGGCGTTTGCGTGCCTTGGTTGCGGAGCTGGCACCCACACTGGCACAGCCCGGAAAAGCCTATAATTTTATTGCCCGTGCCGATGTTTCGCCCAGCGCGGCGGATGTGGACTACCCCTTATTGCGTGAGGCGGTGCGGCAGGCATTTACGCGAGCCGCCTCATGAAATGGCTTCTGCTGGCATTGGTACGGGTTTATCAGCTTGTCCTATCGCCGTGGACGCTTGCGCATTGCCGCTTCACCCCAAGCTGTTCGCATTATGCGCGTGAGGCCATTGTCCGACATGGGGCTTGCGCCGGGGGATGGCTTGCCCTAAAACGCCTTGTCCGCTGCCATCCGTGGGGTGGCTCGGGGTGTGACCCTGTACCGTAAGTGGATTTGTGTGAACGCTTAGAATGATTGTATTCCAATGACCTCTCCGACCCAGACCGGCCCTGACCTGCGCAACCTGATTGTGGCGATCGTCCTCGCTACGGCGATTATGCTGGGCTGGCAGTATTTTTACGAACGGCCCCATCAGCAAGTGCGCCTTGCGCAGGAGCGCGCCCAGATGGCAGCGCTGCAAAAAGAGGCGGCGCCTGCCGCGGCACCGGCTGCTCCGCATACTCCGATGGTAGAGGAAGAAGAGGCTGGCCCACGGATTACAATCAGCAGCCCGGCGCTGCATGGCTCAATTGCTCTGACAGGTGCACGGTTCGATGCGCTGACACTTGCCCAGTACCGTGAAACGACGGCGCCTGATTCACCGGAGGTTCCGTTACTCAACCGTTCGGGCCACCCGAATGCCTATTTCGCTGATATTGGCGTGCTGCCGGGAAGCGATGCAGTGCGGGTGCCAGATCGCCACACCGTATGGAAAGCAGATGGTACAGAGCTGGCCCCGGATAAGCCCGTTACGCTTACCTGGCATAATGGCGCTGGCCTGACCTTCATCAAAAAAATTGCGCTGGATGAGCATTACATGTTCACCGTCACAACCACGGTGAAGAATACCGGCGCTGCTCCTGTGAAGCTTTACCCTTACGGTCTCATCAGCCGCAATTATGAAGATACCGGCAAGCATTTCGCGATGATGCATGAAGGGCCGCTCGGGGTGATGAACGAGGTGCTGGACGATGTAACCTATAAGGATCTGCGGGAAGATGGTGCACACCATTATGCAGATGCACATGGCTGGATCGGCATGACCGATAAATATTGGCTGACAGCGCTGATCCCCGGTGATGACGCGCGCTTCGACGGCGACTTTAAGCATTTCAAACGCGGAGAGGCAGACGCCTATCAGGCAGATCTGCGGACGACAGCATTGGATATCCCGGTTGGTGAAAGTGCCAGCTTTACCATGCGCCTGTTTGCTGGTGCCAAAGTGGTGGAGCAGTTGGATGCGTATAGTGCAGAATACAATATTCCGCTGTTTGACCGTGCCGTTGATTTTGGTTCGCTCTACTTCCTGACCAAGCCTATTTTTCAGTTGATGAATTACTTTCACGGGATTGTCGGTAATTTCGGGATTGCCATCCTGTTGTTGACGGTTGTCATTAAGCTGGTTCTTTTTCCGCTGGCGCATAAGTCGATGACGGCCATGGCACGGACGAAGCAGCTCATGCCTAAAATGAAAGAGATCAAAGAGCGCTACGCCAACGACAAAATGAAAATGAATCAGGAGGTGATGGCACTTTATAAGCGCGAGAAAGTGAATCCGGCAGCGGGCTGTTTGCCGCTATTGCTCCAGATCCCCGTCTTCTACTCGCTTTACCGGGTGCTGTTTGTCACTATCGAGATGCGGCAAGCGCCATTTTTTGGCTGGATTCATGACCTCTCCGTGCCAGATCCCACCAACATCTTTACGGCATTTGGCTATATTCCGTGGGGTGTGCCGAGCTTCCTGCATCTGGGGGTCTGGCCATTGGTGATGTGTGCGACGATGGTCATCCAGCAGCGTCTGAATCCTAAACCTGCCGACGAAGTGCAGGCGATGGTGATGAACTACATGCCATTCATGTTCCTCTTCCTGTTCGCCGGGTTCCCAGCGGGGTTGGTGATCTACTGGGCATGGAACAACACCCTGACCATTTTCCAGATGATGTATATCAACACCCATTTGAAGAAGAAGGGGCTGCGATAAGACAATGGCACCTGCGCCCCTTACACCTACGCAGAAGTTCTTTCTACGGCCGATTCAGTTCGTGGCAGGGGTGGCGCATCTGGATCAATTGCCGGATCTGACCTTGCCTGAAGTCGCTTTTATTGGGCGTTCAAATGTAGGAAAGTCGAGCTTGCTGAATGCGCTGGTGGGGCAAACGAAACTGGCACGCACATCGTCGATGCCGGGGCATACGCGGCAACTGAACTTCTTTAACCTGGATGAGAAAGTCCATTTGGTTGATGTTCCGGGCTATGGCTATGCCAAGGCATCCAAGAAGGATGTTAAGCAATGGCAGGGCGTTCTGTTCGACTATTTGCGTGGACGCCAGCAATTGGTACGCGCGTTTGTGCTGATTGATGCGCGCCATGGTGTTAAGGATGCCGACACCACCATGCTGAAACGACTCGACGATGCTGCGGTTTCCTACCAATTTGTGCTGACCAAAGCCGATAAGGCTGAAGATTTGGCCGGTGTGCAGGCACGGACACTGGACGTTGCACGCGGCCACCCGGCTGCGTTTCCGGGAGTGGTGACGACTAGTGCCGCCACGAAGCTAGGCATTGACGCGCTTCAGGATGCTGTTATTGAGGCATTGCAAGGGCAGCTCCCCTAAAAGGATTGCATCATGGAAATTAAAACACTCAAGACCAAAGAGTTATTGCTGCGCACCGCGAAGACGGTGTCGGAAGCCCTGCCCTATATCCAACGCTTCGCGGGGCATACATTCGTAGTAAAATACGGTGGCCATGCCATGGGGGGAGAGCGGACCGCAGAGACCTTCGCCCGGGATATCGTGATGCTCAAAGCCATTGGGGTGAATCCGGTGGTCGTGCATGGTGGTGGCCCACAGATTGGCGCTATGCTCGAACGGCTGAAAATTCAATCCAGCTTTGTCGATGGGCTTCGGGTTACGGATGCAGCGACGGTTGAGATCGTTGAGATGGTGCTTTCAGGAACCATCAACAAGCAAATCGTGACAGCGTTGAACCGGGCCGGCGGTACGGCTGTCGGCATCTCTGGTAAGGATGCGAACCTGATTGAGGCGCGGCATCTGCGCCGGACGAAAAAGGATCCGGATTCCAACATTGAGCGGGTACTCGATCTCGGTTTCGTTGGTGAGCCAACCAAAATCAACCCGGAGGCAATTCACAACATCACGGCATCCGGTATGATCCCTGTGATCGCGCCGATTGGCACCGGGCCAGATGGTGAAACCTTCAACATCAATGCCGATACAGCGGCAGGTGCGATTGCTTCGGCGCTGAAAGCCACCAAGCTGATGATGCTGACGGATGTTCCCGGCATTCTCACTAAGGACAGGCAACTGATCAGCGAGATCAATGCAGGTGAGATTGATGCCCTGCTGGCAGATGGTACGATTACCGGTGGGATGATTCCTAAGGTCGAAACCTGCGTTAAGGCGCTACATTCTGGCGTCCAGCAAGCCCACATCCTCGATGGTCGCATCCCGCATGTCCTGCTGATCGAGACGTTTACGGAGCACGGCGCCAGCACCATGATTCGGGCGTAGGGCGTTTAGAGCTGTCGGGTGTTGTCGGATGCTTGCGCGGCATCTCTCGTGGCCCGGATAACCCACACCCCACCTGCATGGTCTTCGCCCGGTTTTAAGGCGATGGGCGTTTCGCAGGCGCCGTGATCGAGTGCATCGGTCGCCGTGCCTACGGGTTGGGGGCCTTCAAAATAACCGGTGGTGGTGAATCCTGCGTCTGCGAGAAACTGGCTATATTGCTTGATGGTCATTTTGTAATCGCCGCCGACGCGGCTGGTTCCCTCGTATTCTTCCAGCCCGGGCTGGTGGGAGTGTCGCATCTCATTCGCCAGTGCCTGCAACTCACTGATGAATGTGGCGCGTTTTTCCGTTAGCTCGGCAGGCATGGCAATATCCCGTGCTGATTATGTGCTCAGGAAACTATAAGCGATTCCAGGCGGGGCAAGCATGAAGCTTTCATGACAATTACTTATATGGGTCGCGCTAACTGTTTGAATTCATTTGCTAGTTCCGCATAGAGTGCGCGTTTGAAGGGGACGATGACGTCGGGGAGTTGGGCGATCTCGATCCATTTCCATTCGCTGAATTCGGGGTGCTCGGTATGGATGTTGATGGTTGCATCGTCGCCGTTGAGGCGGAAGGCGAACCAGTGCTGTTTCTGCCCACGGTATTTACCACCCCAGACTTTGGGAATCAGCGCATCTGGCAGGTCGTAGATATATTCCTGCGCGGCTTTGGCGAGCAGGGTGACGTCATCGGTGCCGACTTCTTCTTTTAATTCGCGCAGTGCGGCGGTGGTGGGATCCTCGCCGTCGTCGATGCCACCTTGCGGCATTTGCCAGGCTTCGCTCACCATGTCGATGCGTTTGGCAACGAAGACGCGGCCCTCGCGGTTGAAGAGCATCATGCCGACGCCGAGGCGGTAGGGTAGAGCATCTGGGGTATTCATTTAGTGATGTCCTCCGCTGCTTTCTTCCTTGCTGCCGCCATGGCCACCGCTGGTTGGTTCTTCTACCGGTGGTGGGGGCGTACGGCCGGGGAATTGCGCACTTAATGGCGCGAGCACGGCGGGTGTTTCCAATGGATGCTCTTTAAACCAGCGTTGGAGCAATACCAGTGTCTGTGGGCGGGCAGAGGTAACAACAATCAGATGCTCCTGCGTGGCGATGGAGGCATTGAGTACCGCGAGGGCTGCTTTAATCGCCGTTTCATCCGGGATGGGGTCAAGAATGGCGTCAGCATGGCGGATGCCATCATTATTCACCTGTGCAGACTGGGCACTTAGCAATGCCAGTCCGCGCGCGTCAATCTCTGCGGAAAGGGCAGAGAAGACAGCATGCTTTGCCGTGAGCACTTCATGGTCCGGGAGGATCATGCCGACGCTGCCGATCATCACGCCCATGACCGTGTGCAGCCGACGGATCAGCTCCTCCTTCGGCAGGGTGGCAACAAGCCCAAGTGGCCCTGGGTCGTCCTGCGGGAAGCGTGCAGTCATCGCAGGAAGATCGCTCCATACCTCGTAACCGGCGCTGCGCAGGGTATTGATCTGCGTGGTAACATCCAGTGCGTAGGGCGAGAAGGCAACCGTGACGTCTTTCGGCAGCGCCATGATAAGCGGGATGGATTGGGCGCTGATACCTGCACCCGAGATGACAATCGAGAGGCGGTGTTGCCCCGGCTCGGCTTTAAAGTGCCGGGCGTAAATTAACGCCGGGGTTTCGTCTGGGCCATCACCTCGTCTGGGTAGCACAAGGCCTTCTACCTGCTCGCTGATTTCAGGTGCTGGTGCCGGTACCAGGCTGGCGAGCGGGTTGTTCGTTTCGGGCAGTTTTGTCGAAAGCGGCGTGGTGCGTAGTACGGGCAATCCTTCGGGTAGGCGCTCGCCGGTTGAGGCGACTTGCGTGGTGTCCGCGGCTATGCGTGCTTTGCGGCTCTCTTCTTCCGTCGCGACGTCAAACCCGGTGGTTGCTTTGGTAAGGAGTTTCTTACCCGGCTCTGCGAGTGTGACCTCACCCGAAACCGGGTCTATTATAGCGCGTTGGCCTTGTGTCGTGGCACGGTTCGTTTCCGTCGAGGCAAGGCCGCCGAGATGAAAGAGTGCCAGCAGGATTGCCAGCGTCATCACGGTGCACAGGCCGCCAAGGGCAAGCAGTCCAGGAGAGAAACGCAGGCGCGCGATTGTCAACCCGGCCATGGAGGTCCTCATTTTTGTGCTGATGGTTTGGTCGCCGGAGCTTGCAGCATCGGAGAGAAGGAAGATGCCACACCCTGCGTTTGCTGGTAGATCGACAGTGCGCGAATCAGGTCAAGCGCGCGGCTGAGCTGATAGTCATCCGCTGCGGTTTTGTCCTTCTCTTTTTTGCCTTCTTTGGCCAGATCAAACGGCGATTTTTTATCTTCTTTTTTAGCATCGTCGCCGCCGAGCTGCTCGTTATCCAGATGGCCGCGTAGCGAAGCCTCCGAGAAGCTGAGGCCGGGCTTCAGCACTTCCAGTTTAGCCTGGGCAACGGTGATGTCCGGGACAATACCCTTGGCCTGAATCGAGATGCCGGATGGGGTATAGTAGCGTGCCGTTGTCAGGCGAATGGCACCATGGCTTGGAATCGGGATCACGGTTTGTACCGAGCCTTTACCAAACGATTTGATCCCTAGAATGACTGCACGTTTGTGGTCTTTGAGGGCACCTGCGACAATTTCCGATGCTGAGGCGGAGCCTTCGTTGATGAGCACCACCATCGGCAACCCATTCAGGATATCGCCTGCGGAAGCATTATAGCGGCGTGATTCTTCCTGCTTGCGTGCGCGGGTCGAAACAATTTCACCATGGTCGAGGAAGGCATCAGACACTGCAATGGCCTGATCCAGCAACCCACCAGGGTTGTTGCGCAGGTCAAGCACGACGCCTTTTAGCTTGGCGGTGCCGATGGTTTTTCTCTTTCTCAAATGCGGCTTTCATGGCCTCGGCGGTATTTTCGGAGAAGGAGGTAATCCGCAGATAGGCTACGTCGTCTTCGGTGCGGCTTTTCACGGATTGGATCTTAATGAGGTCACGTTTAAGGGCGATGGGAAGCGGTTGCTTCAACCCTTCACGGATAACGGTGATTTTGACCATGGTACCAATTGGCCCACGCATTTTCTCGACCGCGTCAGACAGGGTCATGCCCATGACGGCAGTGCCGTCAATTTCTGCAATCAGGTCGCCCGGCTTGATGCCGGCTTTGGCTGCAGGCGTATCGTCGATAGGCGAAACCACCTTCACAAGGCCACTTTCCATTGTGACCTCGATCCCCAGCCCACCAAACTCACCTTTGGTCTGGATGCGCATATCGGCGAAGCTTTTTTCGTTCATGTAGTTGCTGTGCGGATCGAGCGAGGTCAGCATACCGTTCAAGGCGGATTCGATCAGCTTGTTGTCGCTGACGGGTTCTACATAGTCGGTGCGCACGCGGTCGAACACTTCGCCAAACAGGTTGAGTAACTCGTAAGTAGAGGCCTCATTCGTGCTGGCGGCTGGTTTCGCTGCCCATGCAAGGCCGCTGAACCCCACGGTCGAAGCAAGGGCGAGGGAACAGAGGAAGCGGGACATGGGACGCATGGAGACTCTCAGTGTTGGTGATTCAATTCCTATCTACCGCCGCCATTCCCATCGCTATTGGTGGATGGAAGCGAACAGTGATCTACCGTGTCAGCTTAGCGAACCAATTCCCGGGGTCAATAGGCTTGGCGTCCTCGTCGCGCAGTTCGACATAGAGCTCTGGCGATTTTTCGGCAGCCATGACGGCCACCGGTTCGCCACGAATTACCTTCTGGCTTAGACTGGCTGTTAGTTTCCCGAGTCCTGCCATCAGTGAAATGTAGTTATTGGCATGCTTAATCAGCACGATATTGCCATAATCGCGGAAGGGGCCGGTAAACACGATTTCCCCGGCCTCTGGGGCGATGACCGTTGCGCCGGCGCGGCTGCGGATAACAAGGCCGCGATACGATTCGTTGCTGGATTTCTTCTCACCAAAACGATGGATGACATCGCCAGCAACCGGAAGCCGCAAGTTTCCTTTGGCCAGTTTGGTTGCCTTAGGGCGTGTTCGCTTTGCCTTAATGGCTTCGGCGCGAGCCTGTGCTTCGAGCTTGGAAATCAGGGTTTGTAGAGACTCAGACTCACGCGACAGGCTGGCGATTTTTTGTTCAGCCCGATCCCGGTCCTTGAGCAGCTTCATCTGCAACGATTGGCGCTCGCGGATGGCGGCGGCCAGTTTTGCCCGTTCCGTGTCGAGGGTGACGGTTTCGGTATGGGTACGGTTGCGCCGTGCGGTGGCCGCGATCTTCAGCATTTTGAGCTGAACGAGATCCTCGCGCAGTTGCTGTGCTTTTTCCGCCACGGCTTTATTGGTTTTTTCCAGTAGGCTTGCGGTATTGAGCAGTTGCGGCACATTGTCGGGTTGGGCGAATAGGGCGGTGATGGGCATATCCTGCATACGCAGCAGTGTCGCGACGGTGCGGGCGTATTCTGCCTTGCGTTCCTCAAACTTCTTTTCTTTGTCTGCGAGTTCAAGCGTGATCTCGCCCAATGCCTGCTCTTCCTTGCTGACGCGCCGCTCGCTATGTTGCAGGCGGTTGGCGAGGGCGGTTGAGCGCTCCTGAAGCGTTTCCAGCTCTTCACGGATGGCGGCTTCTTTCTCGGCCAGCGCTTCCTTTTGCTGCTTCGTTCGGGCGAGGTCTTCTAGTGTTTCTTCCAGCTGTTTCTGTTGTTCGGGTGTGTTGGCTGCGTGGGCGGCACCTCCCGTGGCGAGGGCCAGCAACATCCATGAAACTATAACCACCTTATGCATGAGGTGGCTGCGCTGTCAGCGGTGCCAGCAGGTTCTGCCCGGTCATTGCGGACGGGACGGGGAGCCCGAGGAGGCCACACAGTGTGGGGGCAATATCTGCAAGGATGCCGCGGCCAAGGCTGCGTGGTGTCTCTGTCGGAAGCGCGCCGACGAGGAGGCAGGGCACCGGATTACAGGTATGCGCTGTATGCGGCTGGTTTGCGTCATCATCGTGCAGGCATTCTGCATTGCCATGGTCTGCGGTAATCATCATTACACCACCGCTATGGTCGATGGCATCGCGGAGTTTTCCGAGGCATTGGTCGATGGCTTCCACCGCTTTGATGGCGGCATGGATATCGCCGGAATGCCCAACCATATCGGTGTTGGCATAGTTGACGACAATCAGGTCGTAGGTGCGGCTGGTGATTGCCTCAACCAGCTTTTCCGTCATCTCGGGCGCAGACATCTCGGGCTTGAGGTCATAGGTTGCGACATCCGGCGAGGGAATCAGGGTGCGGGTTTCTCCGGCGAACGGTTCTTCGCGGCCACCGTTGAAGAAGAAGGTGACATGCGCATATTTTTCGGTTTCGGCAATGCGGAGTTGGGTGAGGCCATGTGCTGCCGCCAGTTCACCGAGGCTGTCGGTGATCTCCTGCGGTGGGAATAGTGCGGGAAGAAGCGGGTTCAGCGCCGCACTATATTCGGCCATGCCAAGGCTGGTGGCAAAGTTCGGGGTATGCGTGCGTGCGAAGCCGCTGAAGTCTGGGTCAAGGAGTGCGGTTAGCAACTGGCGTGCGCGGTCGGCACGGAAGTTCGTCATCAGGATGCCGTCGCCATCGCGCATACCGGCATAGTTGCCAATGACCGTGGGGAGGATGAATTCATCGGTTTTACCTGCCGCGTATGCGGTAGCAATGGCCGCTTGTGCGTTGGCTTCCTGTGGGCCGTTTGCTTCTGTCAGGGTGTTATAGGCAAGCTGGATACGCTCCCAGCGTTTGTCGCGATCCATGGCATAGTAGCGCCCGCTGATGGTGGCTACCCGACATTGTTGGGGCAGTGCGCTCTCCAGTGTTTTGAGATAGGACTCCGCGCTTTTGGGAGAGACATCCCGGCCATCGGTGAAGGCGTGGATAGCAACCGGTACACCGGCGCGCGCGATAATGTGCGCCAGCGCCAGCATGTGGGATTGATGCGAGTGCACCCCGCCGTCCGACACCAGTCCCATCAGGTGACAGGTGCCGCCGCTGGCTTGCAGCCCGGCAATGAACTGTTGCAGCGCTGCGTTTTGTGCGAGGGAGCCATCTGCAACGGCGGCATCGATGCGTGGCAGGTCTTGCAGCACGATGCGGCCTGCGCCGATATTCATGTGGCCGACCTCTGAGTTTCCCATCTGCCCTGTGGGCAGGCCAACATTGGCTTCCGAGGCTTCGAGCAGCCCCATCGGGCAGCTTGCCCGTAAGGCATCCCAATGCGGCGTATGGGCCTGAAGGATTGCGTTATGCTCGCGCACATCGCTCTCACCCCAGCCATCAAGGATGCAAAGGACTACAGGTTTCGGTCGGTTCATGCGGAAGGTTTAGCAGCCTGTCAGCCGGGTGCCAATAGTTTCAGCCACCCCTGTTAATGGCCGAGATGGTACGGATGTCCGATGGTGATGGTATAGGCGCGGTAAAGCTGTTCGGCGAGCATGGCGCGCAGCAACTGATGGGGCCATGTCACGGCACCAAAGGCAAGCGTTGCGTGGGCGCGTGCCACCAGTTCAGGGGCAAGGCCATCCTGACCGCCGATTGCAAATACCGCATGTCGAACCGATTGCGCCTGCGCATCCTGAATCAGTGCGGCGAATTGGGGGCTGGTGAGTTGTTTTCCACTAGCATCCAGTGCGAAGAGGCGGCTGCCTTGCCCCAAGAGGGCTTCAATCGCGGTTGCTTCCCGGCGGCGTCGGGCGTCGGCGGCAATGTTCGCGGGGGCGTCGGGGATTTCTTTGACGGTCACATCCCAACGGGTTTGCTTGAGGTAATGGGCGACCAGCTCTGCCTCTGCCTTGCGCTTAGCGCGGCCAACGGCAGCAATGGTAATCTGCATTGGGCTAGTGGCTCATCGTTGCAGGCAGGGCCCACATTTTTTCGATGTTGTAGAACTGGCGAACCTCGGGGCGGAAGATGTGCACGACCACATCGCCAGCATCAATCAGTACCCAGTCACCGGTCTCTTTGCCTTCGACGGAAAGCGGTGGGTTGCCATCTTTCTTCAGCAGGTCGGTGACGTAATCCGCCAGCGCAACCACATGGCGTGGGGCACGGCCAGAGGCCACAATCATAAAGTCAGCAAAGCTGCACAGGTCTGCCAGCGCAATGGTGCTGATCGCTTCTGCCTTGTTGGTATCGAGCAAGGCGCCAATCCGCTCTGCCAGTGCTGCAGCGTGCGATACTGGCGGCGTCTTTTTAACGGCAGGTTTTTTCTTCGGGGCGGCCTTTGCCTTGGTCGCAACTTTAGGCTTGGCAGCGGCCTTCTCGGCAGCTGCTTTTTTCACCGGGCGTTTGGTTGCGGTTGCCTTGGTGGTTGCAGGGGATTTTTTTGCAGCGGTAGTGGCGGCAGTGGCTTTGGATTTGCTGGCCGGTTTCGCTGACTTCGCAAGCGGTTTACGTGTGGTAATCGGAGTTACTCCTCAGGTTGCGGATGCATCTTACGTTGCTTATGGGTCAGTATGCCGTACCCATGCGTCTTTTCCAAGTGTTTTTCTTAACTGGGTGGCGCTCAGCGGATGGCGAGGGATCGTCAGGTAAACCCACGCAGGTGCTGCCTTATTGGCGAGCAGTGCCGCGTGTGCGGCGGGTAGGCGTGTCGCTGCGAATCGTAGGGCGAAGCGTCCGTGCAGGGCTTTTAAGGCAAACGGCGCCCGGTCAAGGATGGCAATAGGCACCCGCCCGGCAATGGCTTTCCATGCGCGCCAGCGGTGGAACCCTGCCAGATTATCGGCCCCCATCAGCCATACAAAGCGTGTATCGCGGTGGCGTTGCTGCAAAAAACGGATCGTATCGACCGTATAGGCCAGCTTGAAGGTATGTTCGATCCCGAGCACCCGGATGCGTGGATGAGGGGTAAGCGCGATGGCATGGGCCATGCGTAAGGGATAATCCGCCAGATCTGCCGCCGATTTGAGCGGGTTACGTGGCGAGACCAGCCACCAGACTTCGTCGAGCTGTAATCGTTTTAGCGCTTCCAGTGAAATATGCAGGTGCCCGTCATGTGCAGGATTGAAGGAGCCACCAAGCAATCCGATGCGTCGTTTCTTCTGGGTTGCCAGCAAATTCAGTTCCATGTCCTACCTTAATGTGCCCAGATTACCATGTCCGGAGGGGTTCACCAGTCTAATTTTGACCTTCCTTAGAATTGCTGATAAAGTGCCGACTATGAATGATTATGCAGAGGCTGACCTGAAGATGCACCGCGGCTTTACATTGGTAGAGCTTTCGATTGTGCTGGTCATTGTTGGGCTGCTTGTCGGCGGTGTTGTTGCGGGTAAAATGCTGATCCATTCCGCAGAAATTCGTGCAGTCACCACAGAATTTAACCGTTATAAAACAGCCACCGATAGTTTCCGTGATAAATACCGGGCCTTGCCGGGCGATATGCCCAATGCGGTACAGTATTGGGGCACCTACGGTGGTGGCGGTACGGATAACGGGCTGGACGGCACCTGCTCCCTGCTGACGGTGGGCAGTGGCTCCGTGGCGACGTGTAATGGTAATGGTGACCGGAGGATCGCGGGTGAGGTAAGTGGCTGGTACGAGCAGTTTCGCTACTGGCAGCATCTCTCGAATGCCGGGTTAATCGAGGGTAGCTATACCGGGGTTAGCCCCGTGGTTGGCTACGAAACATCGACTATCGGGGTGAATATTCCGGCTTCCAAAGTGAACAGTGCCGGGTGGACCATGCATTATTTTCCACCGATTTCAGGTGATGCGAGCTTCTATGATGGCAGCTATGGCAATATACTGGTGTTTGGTGAAGAAGCGACGGGGAGCTATATTTTCAATCCAGCGCTTCGTCCGGAGGATGCGTATAACCTCGACCGCAAAATGGACGATGGCAGCCCCGGCACTGGCAATGTCGTGACTTACAAAGATGACTGTGTTTCGGGCGATGCCTACGCACTTTCCAATCAGGCAAAGGATTGCATCCTTCTTTTCCGCACCGGCTATTAGTCGTCTTATCCGGCCCGAATGGTGCCATGCTCTGCGCTTGAGGTCACCACGTATTTATAGGTAGTGAGTTCTGCTGCGCCGACGGGGCCGCGTGCGTGCAGGCGGCCCGTGGCGATGCCGATTTCCCCACCAAAGCCAAATTCTCCGCCATCGGCAAACTGGGTGGAGGCGTTGACCAGCACAATCGCACTATCCACCTCGCGGCAGAATTGCTGCGCAGCATTTTCATCGCGGGTGATGATGGCATCCGTATGGTGCGATCCGTAGCGGTTGATGTGCGCAATGGCATCCGCAACGGTTTCGACCATCGCAACCGAGAGGATCGGCGCGAGATATTCGCTCGACCAGTCGGCCTCGCTGGCAGGGTTGATGCGTGCATCGACGGCGCAGCATGCGGTATCTCCCCGCAGTTCGCAACCCGCGTCGAGCAGTGGTTTAAGAATGCTTTCCACGAGCGGTGCAGGGAGCTCCCGGTGCAGGAGCAGCGACTCTGTGGCACCGCAAATCCCCGGACGGCGGAGCTTGGCATTGAGGATAATGCGGCATGCGGCCTCCGGGTCGGCATCCTTATCAATATAAGTATGGCAGTTGCCATCCAGGTGCAGCAGGGTGGGCACTTGTGCTTCACGTTGCACGCGCTCGGTCAATGAACGCCCTCCACGGGGGATGATCACATCAATATAGCCGTGCATGGTCAGCAGCAGGTGGACGGCTTCACGGTCGGTGGTGGGTACGCATTGTGCTGAGGCAGGCGGCAGGTGCTCACGCGCGAACCCCGTTTGGATCGCAGCAAGAATCGCCCGCGAAGAATGGAAGCTCTCTGAACCGCCACGCAGGATGATGGCATTGCCAGACTTAATGGCCAAGGCGGTGGCATCCGCCGTGACGTTGGGGCGAGACTCGTAAATCATGCCAATGACGCCCAGCGGCACGGCGGTCTTTTCAAAATGCAAGCCGTTGGCGGGGTTGTCCCATGCTGCGAGGATGCGCCCCACCGGGTCTGGCCCAAGGGCGATGGTTTCGATGCCGGTGGCCATGGCCTCGATGCGCCCTTCGTTGAGCATCAGCCGGTCACGCAGGGCCGCATCCAGATGGGTAGCTGCCTCCATATCCTGTGCATTGGCTGCCAGAATCGTTGCCGTATTCGCGCGGATTTCAGCCGCCGCGGCTTGCAGCCCACGGGTTTTTTGTGCCGCTGGCAGTTGCGCCAGCTGGCTGGCTGCTTCCCGTGCAGCGGCTCCCAGCGCCTGCATCTGCTGGGCGAGGGTCATGCGCTTGTGCGTCCGGTAATGACGCGCAGGTGGCACAGGCGGTCATGGATGCCGATGCGGGTCGTCAGGATCGGTGCAAACCAGAGAATACAGAGACAGGCTGCCAGATTCTGTGCAAAGGCTGGCGGCAGGAAACTGGCATTGAGCGGCAAGGTTGGTAAGACCAGCGCGAGGTAGCGCTCAAGCGCATCACGCTGCGACAGGCGGCGACCATCCGTGCGCACCAATCGGATGCCAACCAGTCGCATGCCAGGCGTGGCCTGCCAGTTGTTGGCCGTAAAAAAAACGTAGTAAGCCGCGTTCATCAGGAAAACAACCAGCGTGCTTGAGGGGGCAGGTGTCCACTCGCCATTGGTCACTGTCATGCCCATCATGACGATAATAAATGCACTGGGCAGCAGCAGGATGAAGGCATCCAGCAGATAGGCAAACAAGCGCTGGTACCAGATAGCATAGGTAGAGGAGGAAGGAATCATAACCAAGCCAAGTCGTCACGGTGAATCAGGGTGCTGCGGTAGATGTAACCTAAAATACCTGCGATAGCATCTGTCTTTTTACCAAGAATATGTCGGGTCTCCTCGGCGCCATAGCCGGTGATGCCTTTGGCCAGCAACGTGCCATCGGCTGCTTTGATGCCAATCGTGTCGCCCCGCTCAAAGCTGCCTTCGAGGGCGGTGACGCCAGCGGGCAAGAGGCTTTTTCCTTCGGCCAAGGCGTGGGCTGCTCCGTCATCGATAATCACTGCGCCGGGCAGGTGGACGGCGGCGGCGATCCAATGTTTGCGTGCGAGTTGTGGCCTGGTACTGCTGCTGAACCAGGTCGCGCGACCCCCATCGCCCAGCGTGGCAAGCGGGTGCTGCGCCGTGCCGGGGGCAATGGCCATTCGGCACCCAGCGCGTGTCACCATGGCCGCGGCTTCGAGTTTTGTTTTCATTCCGCCACTTGAAACTGCCGTGGCTGCATCGCCAGCCATCGCCATGATTTCCGGCGTTATCTTTTCCACCAGCGGGATATGCTGTGCATCCGTATGCGAGCGTGGGTTTTGGGTGTAGAGCCCATCTACATCCGACAGCAGCACCAGCGTGTCGGCGCCCGTCATCACCGCCACGCGCGCGGCAAGGCGGTCGTTATCGCCAAATTTCAGCTCCGCTGTTGCCACCGAATCGTTCTCATTCACGATGGGGATCAGCTTGTGCGCCAGCAGCGTGGTGAAGGTCGTGCGTGCGTTGAGGTAGCGGCGGCGGTGTTCGGAATCCTCCAGCGTCAGCAGCAATTGTGCGACATTGATGCCGTGTGTATCGAACGCCTCTGCCCACGCCGACATCAGCAGTGGCTGGCCTGCTGCGGCGGCGGCCTGCTTTTCATCCAGCATCAGCGCCTGTGTGCCCAGCCCCACGCGCGGACGCCCCAGCGCCACCGCGCCGGAGGACACCAGAATGATCTCCTTGCCCTCCGCATGCAGCGCCGCAATATCCGCCGCCATCGCCGTCAGCCATTCACCGCGCACCGCCGCCGCTTCCGCGATCAGGCTGGAACCGATTTTGATGACGATGCGTTTGGCGCTGGAAAGGGGCATGGGGTACCTTACGGAATATAGGTCGCGGTGCCGACAGCATGCACTGCGATCATCATGCAGAGCAGCAATTTCATGCCGAAGAGGCGGCGGCGAGGGATGTCTTTACGCCAGGTGTGGCACAGCAGCCCAAGCAGGCTGAATGCAAGACACACCATAAAGCCAAGGATAACTCCGAAGAAATACACGAACCCTTCCGGCGAAGGGACGACGACATTCTTGAAATAGACCGTCGCCGCGTGAAAATAGATCGACAGGCTGAGTACGGCGTACATAAGCGTTTCTGCTGCGCGGAAGGCGGATGAGGCATTGGTGAGCTGCCGCGACAGCAGGCGGTCCTTTCGCCAGAGCCAGAGTGTCAGCAACAGGGTCAGCGTTGTCGGGAGGATCTGGAAATTGCGCTCCATCATGCTGCGGCGCAGGTCGCGGGCGGCGTGTTCCAGCCGGACCTGTTTTGCTGCCGACTCGACGAATCTAGGGTCGAGTTGCTGCACCGTGATGCCTTCAATCTTATCCGCGCCATGGCTTAACGGCGTCAGGGTGACGTTCTTGATATCGGCATCCACAAACCGCGCGCCTGCAAGTGTCATGTCGGGCTGGTCGGTAGTAATCACCGTGCCGTGCAGGGTCGCGCTATCGAAAATGGCCCCCTCAAGGTCCCCCTCCAGCGTCGTGTCGGTCAGGTTGGCCCCGGTGAAATCCGCGTGGTTCATCGGCCCGTAGAGGGTGAGGCCGCTGAGATTGGTGTGAGAGAAATTCACCCGGGTCATGTCGCAGTTATAGGTTTTCCAGTTGCAGTTGCCAAAGAAGCCACGGGCGCGGTGCAAGTCGGCGCCGCTGACATCCATGCCGTTGATCACGCGCGGGTAGGGTGCGCGGAAGCGTTCCAGCCGTTGGGGGTCTTTCAGGATTGCGGCGAAATCCTGTGCGTAGACGATCCCGCCACGGCTTCGGATTTCTTCATAGACCGGATTGGCCGGGTCGATAGTGCCGACTTCGTTATAGGGGGTATCACCACGCCACCAGGCGATGGCGTTTGTGAAGTTCGTGTCGGCGAGGGTGAGGTTTTCCATCGTTGGGGGGGTGGCCTGAAAGCGGAATGCGGCATCGGTAAAATCCGCACCGGTGAACGTGCTGTTGCGGATGCCGTAGACGAATTCTCTTCCACCGTTATAGCGATACCCGAAAACAGCGCGGGTAAAATCGGCGCCGGTGAAGTCGCTGTTCTCAATCGTGGTGCCGTTAAACTGGGTGCGGTGGAAGCGGGCCTGTTTTGCGCTCACGCCGGACAGTTCCCACTGGAAGGTGGCCTCGGTAAAATCCGCCCCGTCGAGAATGGTGCCTTCCATGCGTTCGATATGCGCCTTGGTAAACCGCGCGCCGCGCATATCGCTGCCACGGATGGTGCCGATCTGCGCATTGGTAAAATTCGCGCCTTTGAGGGAGTGGTTCGACAGCTCTTCGCTTACGCTGGCATCCGAAAAATCGCAGCCATCCATAGCGGGGGTGATGGTTGCCTTGATGATGTATTTTGTGCCGTATTTGGGCTCAAAACTGGGGCAGGCATGCGCCGGGAGATGGCTAAGCAGCACTAACACCAAGGCGGCTAATGCTGGTTTTAGCATACTCACTCCTCTTCGGACGCCGCTGCAATGTGCGCAGGAAGTGGCACGGGTTTTTGTACGCCGCGGTAGTCGATGATGGTTTGCAGCATATTGACCAGCAGGGGTTCCAGCTCGGTGCGGGCGGCGGCGGAGATGGTGAACACTTCGCCTCCGCTGGCTTTCTCCAGCGCTTTCTTTTTCTTTTTGATTTCAGCGGCAGTCAGCGAATCGCATTTGTTGAGTGCAACGACTTCGGGTTTTTCAGCGAGGTCGTCGTCGTAAGAGTTCAACTCGGCGCGCACCGTGTTGTAGGACTCTACCACATCCTCTGCCGTGCCATCGACGAGGTGCAGCAGCACGCCGCAGCGCTCGACATGGCCGAGGAATTTCAGCCCAAGCCCTTTGCCGTCCGCCGCGCCCTCGATGAGGCCGGGGATATCCGCCAGCACGAATTCAGTATCACCCACGCTGACCACGCCCAGCTGCGGCGCGAGGGTGGTGAAGGGATAGTCGGCGATTTTTGGTTTCGCTGCCGAAACGGCCGCCAGAAACGTTGACTTTCCGGCGTTTGGCAGGCCCAGCAGTCCGGCGTCGGAGAGCAGTTTCAGCTTCAGCCAGAGCGTGCGCTCCTCACCTTTACCGGCCGGGACGCTTTGGCGTGGGGCCTGATTGGTGCTCGATTTAAAATGGATGTTGCCGAGTCCACCACGTCCGCCTTTGGCGAGCACGATTTCCTGACCTTCTTCGGTGAAGTCGGCGAGCAGGGTTTCGCGGTCTTCGTCGTAAATCTGGGTGCCGACGGGGACGGGGAGGAACATATCCTCGGCCGATTTTCCGTAGCGCTGTTTGCCCATGCCGTGCTGGCCGCGTGCGCCTTTGAAATGTTGCTGGAAGCGGTAGTCGATCAGCGTGTTGATATTGTTCACCGAGCGCATGATGATGCTGGCGCCGCGGCCTCCATCGCCACCATCCGGGCCGCCTTCCGGGATAAACTTCTCGCGGCGAAAGGAAATACAGCCTTCGCCACCGTCGCCGGATTTCACGTAGATTTTCGCCTCGTCGATGAATTTCATATAAATGTCACATTATGTCGGGATTTTTTCGCTACGGTTCTCATACAGTAAATTCGGCAAAGCACAAGCAAGCAGGAGCAGAACATGGCAGAAAAGGCATCGTCGCAGGGCTTTAAAGACCTGCAGTCTTTCGAGTTCCAATTGACGGAGGCAGCGAAGATGTTGGGCGGCGATAAGGTTGCGGTAGTGACAGCGGATGGGCCGGATGGTGCGGTAGAACTGCATATCCTCTCTGGCGGCGAAGGCATTCAGGTTGAAAACAGCCAGCCGGGAGATGCGCTGCGCAATGGCCACATTTCTACGGCGATCGCAGGGTTTGTTCAGGGTCGTTTAAAGAAGCTGGGTGTGGAACCAGCGCCGACGCTTAAGCCCGGCTCAAACCAGGTGGATGCCGTGCTTGTATTCGCTTCTGCGGATGCATTGCAAGAGGCGGTTACATGCTTGGTTTCAGAGAAAGCAGAAGGACGACAAAAGACAGATGCTCGCCAACACTAGTCCGGGTTGTGGGCGGCAAATACAGAGAAGGAAAAACGCGTATGTCGGATAAGCAGATGGTGACGGAAGAACAGTTGCAGGAGGCAAACGCGCATCTGCAAATGCTGGCTGAGAAGCCGGGTGTAGCTGCAATTCCTGGTTTCAAGCCGAGGTTGGAAGTCGCGTATTGGAAAAATAGCGAGGTGGATGTCAGCCTGTATGATGACGGTGGGACGCCTTCTTCGGAAGGTCGGGCGGCGCTATGTGACATGGCCGCATTGCTTGCTGAGCAGATGGTTACTGAATCTAAGCCCCGGCAGATTAATACAGACAGCAAAGGTGGTACGAGTGTGCTCTCCTTAAATACTATGGACGACCTTCCCCATTTTTTCAGCGCCCTGGCCACAGCGGCAGGCAAATCGACGGTCGGCGAGGAGCAGTGTGCTTCCCAGCAAGACGATGTACCGGTGCTGGATGACGATGCGCTGGAGACGGTGCGCGCGGATATGGATACCCTGTTGCGGCAGATGTATCCACACCTGCTGGAGGGGGATATTGAGTCGCTGACGCCGGAAGTGGTGCTCCAGCCCGATGGGCGTTGCCTGTTCGGGGTGCGGGTTGAGGCCTCGCGCGACAACGATCCGAAGCACACCAAAAAGCAGGCGCTGTCGACGACCCTTTCCTCGGCGTTGTTTGCGGAAGGGCTGCGCAGCTGCCATGAGGCGCCGCAGCTAGTGTCACGAGGCGCTGCACTGGCGGCCGATGCCCACTATCAGGAGTTGCGGAAAAAGATTGAAGGGCCGATGGAAGAAGCCGGCGCCGAAGCCCGTCGTGAAAATGACAGTCTCCGTGGGGCGGGTCTTCCGCTAGATGCGCTGGCCGAGTACCGTGCAGGTGGGGGTATTTATGCGCAGTTGCTGGAAATGCATGCAGCGCAGACGCCTGCCTACATTGCCTTTCATTCCGTCGAGGATATGAAGCGTGCCCTTGGGTCGCTCCATACGGTGCTGGCTGCGCAGCAGGAGCGCGTCAAAGGGCCGGTGCAGCAGGCGGAGCTGGAGCCGTTGCGGCAACAGCTTGAGAACTCTGCGGGGATGTTGGGATGCAGCCATGCGGCACTCAGCGTATCCCATCCGGGCAATCAGTGTGCGTTGCATATCGTTACGGGTGGTGACGAGGATAACAGTACGACGGCCTCTATCCAGCTGGCAGAGAATATGGCGACGACACTCTTGCGTGCCGGTATTGCGGTGCAGCTTTCCGATGATAGTGCGCCTGCTAATGCCACGTTGATTTTTGAAAGCCATGCGGCGTTGCGCAAAGGGATAGCCGCGATGACCGCGCATAAGCAATCGTTCCAGTCCGCAATGTCCCGGGGGGGCTGCGGTGAGGACTAGCATCCCCTCCTGCTTTGTGGGCATGGCATAAAAAAAGGGCCGCTTGATGCGGCCCTTTTCATTTTGTGGTTTGCCAACTGTCTTAGGCAGCAGCGGCTTTTTTCTTTGGTGCGGCTTTCTTTGCTGCTTCGTTTGCAGCAGCGGCAGCAACGACCGAGACAACATTTTTGTTGTCTTTCTTTTTGCTGAACTTCACCACGCCGTCCATGACAGCGAAGATGGTGTAGTCTTTGCCGAGGCCGACGCCCGTACCGGGATGGTAGGTCGTGCCGCGCTGGCGGATGATGATGTTGCCGGAGACGACTTGCTCGCCACCGAATTTTTTAACGCCGAGGCGCTGGCCGGCTGAATCGCGACCGTTGCGGGATGAACCACCTGCCTTCTTATGTGCCATGACCTGACTCCTTAAGTCTTAATTATTTCGCGGCTTTTTTAGCAGCGGGTTTCTTTGCAGCGGCTGGCTTCTTAGCGGCAGCTGGCTTTTTTGCTGCCGGTGCTTTTTTAGCAGCCGGTGCTTTTGCTTCTTTTTTTGCAGCCGGAGCAGCGCCCAGATGTGGCTTCTGTGTTCTCAGCTTGCGCGGCTCAGCCGAAACAAGTGCCTGCCCACCCAGCGAAATGCCGGTGATGTGCAGCGCAGTGAATTGCTGGCGGTGACCGTTTTTGCGGCGGTAGTTGTGGCGGCGCTTCTTTTTGAAGATCAGCACTTTATCAGCGCGACCTTGTTCCAGAATCTGTGCGGTCACCAGCGCACCTTCAACGAAGGGGGTGCCGACCATGCTTTTGTCGCCCGAGAGGTTGAGTACTTGCTCAAGCTTCAGGGTGTCGCCAGCGGCGCCTTCGAGTTTTTCAACTTCGATGATGCTGCCTGCGGTTACGCGGTATTGCTTGCCACCGGTTAGTACGACTGCGTACATAATTTGCCTCTTTTGCGTCTGGTTCTGGCGCTGGGCGCTGTTGCAGACGAGGTTTTGGTTAATCGTTTTTAGGAGGCGGGACTATACTCGCGGCGCGGACGGTGTCAACCCTAAACATACATGGATCTAACTGGCCGTTTTTCTTGCTAAATGTCGTGATTTGGGGTGTCATGCGCTCATGAGAAAGAACTACGTCTCCTTTAGTACGCTCCTGAAATCCGTGTTGATCGTTACCAGCCCGGCGCTGGTAGTGCTTGCTGTCTATGTCTTTTTTGGCATGTTGGTGCTCTCGCAGGCGATGTATGCCTGCGGACTGGTGTTCCTGGCGACGGGCGCGTTGATTTACCCGTTTTTATCGAATCTTTCGACCCTGACCCATTACGTGAACGAGATCGCGCAGGATAAGCGTGTCGCGCCTCCTGCCTTGAGTTTTCTAGGGTCGGCGGGTGAACTTTCCGAGGCATTAAATCGCCTTCAGGCCGGGTGGGATGTTAAAAAGAAGCAGATGGAGACCATCATCACCGAGCGTGAGATCCTTGTCGATACCTTGCCGGATATTCTGATCATGGTGAACGATGACAAGAAGGTCGTGCGTACCAACCGTGCGGCGCGCGCGATTTTTGGCCAGAATCTTGCGGGTAAGGCGTTGGATGATGTGATTCCCAACCGTTACCTGCTGAATGCGATTTCTTCGGTCATTCAGGATCTCAAGGGCCGTGAAATTGAATTTCGGATCGAGGATCCGATGGTGCGCGACTTCCTCGCCATTATCGAGCGGTTCCCGGTGCCAACGGCCGGGGGGATCTCTACCGTCATCACCATGAACGATATTACGGAGCTGAAATCGGTCGAGCAGATGCGCGCAGACTTCGTGGCGAATGCAAGCCACGAGCTGCGGACGCCGCTTGCTTCGATCAAAGGTTTTGTCGAAACATTGATGGGGCCCGCGAAGGATGATCCTGAAGCGCGGGAGGAATTCCTGGCCATTATGCTGGAGCAGGCAGACCGCATGCAGCAATTGATCGGTGACTTGCTGTCGCTGTCTAAGATCGAGATGAATGTCCACGCCGTGCCGACGGAGCCGCTCGACTTCGCAGCCGTCGTGCGCAAAGAGGCGGACACCTTCGTGCGGATGGCCGCCGAGAAGAACCAGCGGCTGGTTGTGACGATTCATGATAACCTGCCACAGGTAAAGGGCGAAGCAAACGAACTCGCGCAGGTAGTGCATAACCTTATCAGTAATGCGATTAAATACGGGTTTGCCGATTCAGACGTGACGGTGAGTGCGAAGATCACGACTGAACTGCCGCAGGACCTGAATATGCGAAACCTTAGCCGTGTGGTAGCGTTGTCCGTACGCGATCAGGGGGAGGGTATCGCCAAGCAGCACTTGCCACGCCTGATGGAGCGTTTTTATCGGGTTGATTCCGCCCGCACCCGTCAGGTCGGGGGCACCGGGCTGGGCCTGGCCATCGTCAAAGGGATTATCCAGCGTCACCGCGGGGCTATTACGGTAGACTCTGTGGTAGGCGAGGGAACAAATTTCACCGTCTACCTGCCGATTTATGAGGCCTGACATGGTGTTGCAGCGCTATATTCGTGGGTTCACGCGCCGCCCCGCTGAGTCGGCGATGTTGGCGTTGATGTGGCTTTCTGCGGGGATTGCGGTGCTGATTACGGCCGGGATCATCTATTCCGTTGTTAGTGAATCCATGCATTTCTTCGCGGTAGTGCCGATTTCGGATTTCCTGTTTGGGGTACATTGGAGCCCCCAGATGGCGATGCGTGCTGATCAGGCTGGTGCATCCGGTGCGTTTGGTATGGTGCCATTGCTGGCCGGGACGTTGATGATTACGGTGATCGCACTGCTGGTCGCGGTGCCGGTAGGGTTGATGAGCGCGATCTACCTGGCGGAATATGCCGGGGCGGGTGTTCGGCGGATTATTAAGCCGATGCTGGAGGTGCTCGCAGGTATTCCAACCGTGGTGTATGGCTATTTTGCGATTATTACTGTGGCCCCGTTTATGCACCAGCTTGGTGCACGAATCGGCCTGCCCATTGCTTCAGAAAGTGCGCTGGTTGCCGGGTTGGTGATGGGCATCATGATTATCCCGTTTGTTTCCTCGCTTTCTGATGACATGATTACGGCGGTACCACGTGGCCTGCGGGATGCCTCCTATGGGCTGGGGGCCACAAAATCCGAGACCATCAAGCGCGTTGTCCTGCGCTCGGCATTGCCGGGGATTATGGGAGCCGTGCTGCTGGCCGTCAGCCGGGCAATCGGTGAAACGATGATCGTTGTAATGGCCGCTGGCTTATCGGCGAACCTGACGGCGAATCCGTTGGAGGCAGTGACGACCATGACCGTGCAGATGGTGACGCTACTCACTGGCGATCAGGAGTTTGGTAATCCCAAAACACTGGCGGCGTTTGCGCTTGGCTTGACCTTATTCTGCTTCACGCTGTTGCTGAATATTGCGGCACAGGCCATCGTCAAAAAATACCGGGAGCAGTATGACTAGGGGCGTCGATATCACGCAGGTTATTGCGGCGAACCTTGCCCGACGCCATGCGGCAGAGCGGCGGTTTCGCCTGTATGGTATGGCAGCCATTGGATTCGCCGCGCTGATGCTGCTGCTGCTGCTTGCATCGATCCTCGGGCCGGGCATCAGCGGCTTTATTCGTCACGAGGTGCGGATTGATGTTGATACGGCATGGCTAACATCAGCTGAGGCATCTGCCGATGCCGGTGCCCCTGATTTTTATGCCCTGACCCGGCAGGCAATCATTGCAAGTACAGATGACACCATTGATACACCCGCCTTGCGCCACCAGCTGCTGACGCTGGTTGGAACATTCGCTGCGTTTGATGTAAAAGCAGCGCTGGAAGGCCATGCGCCGGGCACGGCGTCGCGGCAGTCGATCTGGGTGCCGTTAGCATCGAATGCGGATCTGCTGTTTAAAGGAGTGATCGACCGTCATCTGCCGATGGCAGAGCGCCCCATTAATGACCAGCAGCTGCATTGGCTCGATCAATGGCAGGCGGAAGGGCGTATTCGTGCCGGGTTTAACTGGGACTTCTTCACGCGTGGTGACAGCCGTGCGCCAGAGGCCGCAGGCTTCCTTGGCAGTATGGTGGGCTCACTGCTGGTGTTGGCGGTGTGCATGTCATTTGCGCTGCCAGTCGCTGTGATGGCTGCCATTACACTGGAAGAATTTGCGCGCAAGACACGGCTGGCCGAATGGCTTGAAATTATCATCAACAATCTGGCGGCGGTGCCGTCGATTATTTATGGCCTGTTGGGGTTGTCGATCTTCCTGCAGTTGTTTGAAGCGCCGCGCTCCTCAGCGCTGGTCGGCGGATTGACCATTACAATGCTGATCTTACCGGTGATGATTATTGCGGCACGTTCTTCTATCCGTGCGGTGCCGCCCTCTATGCGGCAGGCGGCAACGGCGTTGGGAGCCACGCAATTGCAGGTGGTGCGGCATCATGTGCTTCCGTACGCGCTGCCGGGGATTATGACGGGTACCATTCTCGCGGTGTGCCGCACGTTGGGTGAGACGGCACCATTGCTGATGATTGGTATGGTGGCATTTGTCGCAGATATCCCGCGTGGGGTGACCGACCCTGCCACGGCGATGCCGGTTGAGATCTATCTCTGGGCATCCAGCCCGGAGCTGGGCTTTATCGAGAAGACCTCGTCGGGAATTATCGTATTGCTCGTGCTGTTGTTGCTTCTTAATGGCGCGCGCGCGTTCACAGAAAACATGGAACTGATGACCCAACCGGCTACATCCACTATCGCCGCACGCGACGTTAGCGTGTTTTATGGCAGCAAGCAGGCATTGTACGATGTCTCGCTGGACATTGCCGATAAGAGCGTCACCGCATTCATTGGCCCTTCTGGCTGTGGTAAATCAACCTTCCTGCGCTGCCTGAACCGGATGAATGACCTGATCCCCGGTTGCCGGGTGACGGGGTCGATTACGCTGGATGGTGACGATATTTATGACCCAGCGCGGGATGTTGTGCTGTTACGCGCGCGGGTGGGGATGGTGTTTCAAAAGCCCAACCCGTTTCCGAAGTCGATCTACGAGAATGTCGCTTACGGTGCGCGGATCAACGGTCTGGCGCGGCATAAAACGGATCTGGATGCGATTGTGGAACGCTCCCTGCGTGGCGCGGCACTCTGGGATGAGGTGAAGGATCGGCTCGACCAGCCGGGGACAGGCCTCTCTGGTGGCCAGCAGCAGCGCTTATGTATCGCCCGTACAATGGCGGTGAGCCCTGAGATTATCCTGATGGATGAGCCATGTTCGGCGCTTGACCCGATCGCAACGAGTAAAGTGGAAGAGCTGATTGAAGCGCTGAGCGAGCATTATACCATTGTGATCGTTACCCATTCGATGGCGCAGGCGCGGCGCGTATCCAAGACCACGGCCTTTTTCCATATGGGCAATGTGGTCGAGATGGGGGCAACCGAGCAGATGTTCGAGGAGCCAGTACAAGCGCAGACGCGTGATTATATCAGTGGCCGTTACGGTTGATTAAAGGCCGCTACGGGAAGTTTGCAGCTGCTGTTCACTGCGTTGTTGTTCCAGCCGATTCGTAAAGGATGCTTGCGCTTCTGGGCGTCCTCCAACCTGCTTCACCCATGAGGTCTCGGGCATATCCGGTGCGTGGGATGCGGCAATCGCGATGCGCCCATCGGTAGTTTCAGGACGGTTAAGGGTTTTGAACTCCGACGCAAAGTAGGCGAGGTGCCCGGGCTTCATTTGCCCCGCATTGATGGCAGCGGCGATCTGCTGCATCGTATTGCTATGGCCGTGTACTTCCAGCACATGCGCACGCTCCTTTGCATTCATGTGGCGATAGGATTCCTGAAAGTCGGTTTTGATTGTTTGCTGTAAGGTGGGGTCGATGGCGACCAGCACGGCATAGACCTGCTCTGGCGTGATTTCTTCTCCACGCTGGCGGCTGCGTGCCATCTCGATGATACGGTCATGCGCGGCGGCTTTGCGGGTGCCGGTACCAAAACCGATGGCGGCCTCCAGCCCATCATGGACAATCAGGCTGGAAATCCCGGCGACGATGCCCGAGCTGGCATAGCGCAGGATATTCCCCACGCTGCTGCCAAAATGCTCGGTGAAAAACTGGGTCACCATGTTTTGTGCCAGCCCAAAGTTCAGCAGCCCGAAAGTCACCATTCCTGCGAGTCCGGCGGTGGCGACGGCAATAATGGTTTTGCGCTGTTGGCGTTTGAGGGCCTGGTCGATCACCTCATTGCCCTGTGCGGCTTCCTTCAGGTCGGCACGCGTGACTTCTTCCGGTGCTTTGCCGGTTTGGGCAGCGATCTCGTCGCGGTAGAGATTCACCATGTCCTGCTCGTAATGCCGCTGGGCGTAGAGTCGCATAAAGCCGGTCAGGACGGTACCGCCCACGGCAATGACTAAGGCAGGGGCTGCAACGCTAAAGCCGATAGCGGGGCCAATCATCGCGGCGGCAATCACGCCGAGCGATACCAGGCCGCGTCCCATCAGGTAGACGCGCATGGTTCGAAGAAAAGAAGTCAGGTCGCTAAACATCAATCGCAAGCCTTTGTTATGCTTTTGATTCTAGCGGTTTTTGGGGGTGATTTGTGTGACAGTTCGATGAAGTTGCTGCCCCGGTGTGGCGGCGCTTATGCGGCTTCTGCCTTATATTCTGCAGCTAAATCAACATAGTGTTGGGCAGAGATCGGAATGAAGGCGGCTTCTTCGGCGCTGACGGGGCGGAAGAATTTGGCGGGATTTCCTGCCCACATTTCGCCAGCTTTTACCTGCTTTTTAGGGGTTACCAAGGCGCCAGCCGCAACAAAGGCGCCGGCCTCGACGGTTGCAAAATCCATGACCGTAGCGCGCATACCAACAAAGCAACCATCCGCAAGCGTGCAGGCATGCAGGAGCGCCTGATGGCCGATGGTTATGCCTGAACCGATGGTGGTTGGCCCTGTTTTGCGGGTGACGTGAATAACGGTGCCATCCTGAATATTCGTGCGTGCACCAATGCGGATGGTATGCACATCGCCACGGATCACGCAGCCGGGCCAGACATTGGTGAAGGCGCCGATATGCACGTCGCCGATAATCACTGCACCGGGGGCAATAAAGGCGTCCGGGTGGATGGTCGGCAGGGTGCCTTTATAGGGCAGGATGGTCGGTTGTGCATGCATGGGTGCTCCGTCATTGCAGCCAACGGGGCTGCGCTGTCAGGTTAGGGGAAAAGAGCGGTGCGTTCAAGGTTGGTTGTCTCAGGGAGGCCGAACATGAGGTTGGCGTTTTGCAGGGCTTGCCCACTTGCACCTTTCACCAGATTATCAATGACGGAGATGATAATTACCTCTCCGGCGCGGCGGCCCGGATGCACAGACAGTACACATTGGTTCGTGCCACGCACCTGATGGGTGGAGGGGCTTTCTGCCTGTAAGACGGTGACAAAGGGCTCTTGCGCATAGCGTTCGGTCAGGCAGGCGCGGATGGCATCTACATGGGTATCCGAGGCCATTTGTGCATGCAGGGTGGCCAGCATGCCGCGTGCCATCGGAATCAGGTGGGGGGTGAATGAGATTGTTAGCTCTGCCTCACCGGCGGCGATTGCAAGCAGCTGTTCGATTTCGGCCATATGGCGGTGGTGGCCGATGCCATAGGCAGAAACGCCGCCGTCCAGTTCCGAGAAGAGCAAACCCTGCTTGGCAGAACGGCCTGCGCCGGAGATGCCGGAGAGCGCATCAATCGTGATGCTGTCAGGGGCAATCAGCCGTTGCTCGACAAGCGGTAGAAGCGGCAGGAGCGAGCAGGTGGGGTAACAGCCCGGATTCGCCACCAGCCGGGCGGGGCGAATGGCCTCACGCGCCTGCTCGGTCAGGCCATAGACGGCGGTTTTCTGTAGCTCTAGCGCCTGATGGGCATGGCCATACCATGCGGCGTAATTGGCGGGATCGGTCAGACGGAAATCTGCGGAGAGATCCACGATGCGGACATGTTCTGGCAGGCCCGCAATAATCTGCTGGGTGGTGCCGTGGGGCAGGCAGCAGAAGACCAGTGCAATATTGCTGAAATCGACCTCGGTATGTTTGACCAGCGCCGGCAATTGACGGTGGCGTAGGTGCGGGTAGACCGCTTCCATGGGTTTGCCGGCCTGACTGTCGCCGGTCAGCGCGGTAATGGTGAAGGCTGGATGGTTTTCCAACAGGCGTAGCAATTCGGCGCCTGTATAACCAGACGCGCCAAGGATAGCGGTGTTGATTGGGTTGCTCATACATGCCTCCTAATGCAAAACGGGCTCCGTTATTATCTCTAACGGAGCCCGTGGAATATGAATACCGAAAACGCTTAGCGTTTCGAGAATTGGAAGGAGCGGCGTGCTTTTGCACGGCCATATTTTTTACGCTCAACCACGCGGCTATCGCGGGTCATGAAGCCGCTCTTACGCAGGGTAGGGCGGAAGCTTGGATCGTAGGCGTCGAGCGCGCGGCTCAGGCCATGGCGCACGGCACCGGCTTGACCGGAGAGGCCGCCACCAACAACGGTGACCGTTACGTCGAACTGGTTTTCGTTTGCAAGCACAACGAATGGCTGGTTGATGATCATGCGCAGGACAGGGCGTGCGAAATAGGTTTCCAGCGGTTTGCCGTTTACGGTAATTTTTCCGCTGCCGCGCTTGATCCAAACACGTGCGGTGGCATCCTTACGACGACCCGTGCCATAGGCGCGACCGAACTTGTCGATCTTCGGGGTGCGTGCTTCTTGGATTTCGATTTCTGCTGCCGTTGCCATGATTTATCCTATTATTAGCGAGCGTTTTTTTCGTTGAAGGAGGCGAAATCAACCGTCTTAGGTGATTGCGCGCTGTGCGGGTGTTCGCCGCCATTGTAGACATAGAGGTTCTTCATTTGCGAACGCGCCAATGGGCTGTCTTTCGGCAGCATGCGCTCAATCGCCTTCAGTACCACGCGCTCGGGATGTTCGCCCGAGAGGATGAACTCAGCTGAACGCTCTTTGATCCCGCCTGCGTAGCCGGTGTGGTAGTAGTACACCTTCTTGCCGCGCTTACGACCGGTCAATTTGATTTTGTTCGCATTGACGATGACCACGTTGTCACCACAATCCATGTTTGGGGTAAAGGTCGGCTTGGTCTTGCCGCGAAGTACTTTCGCAACATAGCTTGCAAGGCGGCCAAGGACGATGCCTTCGGCATCAATCATAACCCATTCTTTTTTTATGTCTTTCGGCGTTGCCGAGTACGTTTTCATGACGTGCTCTTCGAGTAATGGTTTTTATAATAAGGGTGCGCTTTCTAGTGCGCTTATGACCGGGTGTCAATGGATTTATTGCGCCGGTTGTGGGTTGGGGGTGCTTTCCTTCGCTACCATGCCTTCCCCTGCTGCGCGAAAGGTAGCTTTTCTTCCTTCCGCTAGGCAGTTTTTGCGAGTTTATGGGCCTTGGCCAATGCCGGAGCGCGGCCGATGGAGTAGTAGTCCATGCCCAGCGCGGCCATGTCTGCCGGCACGAACATATTGCGCAAATCAACCAGGATAGGCGCGCGCATGGTGTCTTTTTTGGCGGCCCAGTTCATCTGTTTAAACTCTGCCCACTCAGTGACGATGGTGGCGGCATCGGTGCCGGTCAACGCTTCTGCGGCAGAGGTGTGGTAGGTGACGCTGCTATCGAGCAATGGGCGTGCATTGTCCATCCCTTCCGGGTCGTAGGCACGGATGGCAGCGCCGGCTTTGAGCAGTTGAGGGATAATCGAGAGGCTTGGGCTTTCGCGCATATCGTCGGTATTGGCTTTAAAGGTCAGTCCCAGTATGGCGATGGTTTTGCCAGCTACCGAGCCACCGCAGGCATGGATTACCCGCTCGGCCATCCGTGCGCGGCGGTCGAGGTTATAGTCGATTACTGTTTTCACAATGCGCAGATCCATCCCGACGGAGTCGGCCAGCTGTGCCAGTGCCGCCGCGTCTTTTGGGAAGCAGGAGCCGCCGAATCCGGGGCCGGGGCGCAAAAACCGGGTGCCGATGCGCTCGTCCATCCCCATGCCTTTGGCGACCAGCTCGACATTCGCGCCGACTTTCTCGCAAAGATCGGCGACTTCATTGATGAAGGCAATCTTGTTCGCAAGGAAGCTGTTCGCAGCGTATTTAATCATCTCGGCCGTGTTGATGTCGGTACGCAGGAGTGGGAAGCCACGGTTAGTGAGGGGGCGGTAGAGCTTCTCGATGATGGTGCCCGCTTCTTCGTCTTCAACGCCGACGACAATGCGGTCAGGGTTCATGAAGTCTTCGATCGCGGTGCCTTCACGCAGGAACTCAGGATTGGAAACAACGGCAAACCGTGCATTGGGATTGGTGCGCTTCAGGATGCGTGCAACTTCATGGTTGGTGCCAACAGGAACAGTGGACTTGGTAACAACGACGGTGAAATCTTCCAGCGCGTGGGCAATCCCTTCTGCGGCGGCATAGACATATTGCAGGTCCGCTTTGCCCGTGGCATCCGGTGGCGTGCCCACGGCAATGAAGACAACATTGGCACTGCGCACTGCACGCTGCATATCCGTGGTGAAATGCAGGCGCTCTGTGTTTCGGTTACTTTCAATCAGTGCTGCCAGGCCGGGCTCGTAAATCGGTACTTCGCCGCGTTGCAGGGCTTCGATTTTCGAGGTTAGCTTATCGACACAGGTAACATTCCAGCCCAGCTCTGCAAAGCAGACGCCGGAGACAAGCCCCACATAGCCGGTACCAATCATGGTGACGTTCATGGTCATATCCTTTTCCAGTCTGTGGGGTGTGCCGCTTACTTAGACCGCAATTTTTTGCGGTGTGGTGGATGTTTTGATTGAGGGGGGATTGGCGTCCAGATCCTGCTCTGATGGCGATGCGGCCATGTAATAGGCAATCATTTTCCGCAGGCCATCTTCAAGGCTGGTGCTGGGTGTCCAGCCGAGGAGGTTTTTGGCATTGTCGATGCAAGGGACGCGGGTTACCAGATCCTGATAGCCCTCACCATAATAGGTGCGGCCTTCGACGACATTGACGTTTACCCGTTCGCGGATGTTCTCGTAGCCGGGATATTCTGCCACGATGTTGAGCATGGTCTCGGCCAGTTGCTTCACGGAGCTTTCGTTGTCAGGGCTGCCGATGTTGATGATGCGGCCATCGGCGCAATTGTCTTTGTTCTCGATAATGCGCAGCATGGCATCCATCGCGTCATCGACATACAGGAAGCAGCGGCGCTGTTCGCCACCGTTGACGAGGTTGATGTCGCGGTCATGCAGCATGGCGCTCAGGAACTGGGTAATCACACGGCTGGAGCCCTCTTTTGGCTCCCAGACATTGTCGAGCCCGGTACCGAACCAGTTGAAGGGGCGGAACAGGGTGAAGGGCAGTGCACCACGGCTGCCATAGGCATAGATCACGCGGTCAAGCAACTGTTTGCAGCTGGAGTAAATCCAGCGCTCTTTATGGATCGGGCCGGTGACGAGGGTGCTTGTTTCCTCGTTATAGGGGCTGTCCATGCTCATCCCATACACTTCCGAGGTAGACGGGAAGAGGATGCGTTTTTTGTATTTGACGCAGTGGCGGACGATCTCAAGGTTTGCTTCAAAATCAAGTTCGAAAACCGACAGCGGATCCGACACGTAGGTCGATGGGTTGGCAATCGCGACGAGCGGCAGAATCACGTCGCATTTTTTGACATGGTATTCGATCCACTCTTTGCTGATATTGATGTCACCCTCGACATAGTGGAAACGTGGGTTGTCCAGCAGGTGGCTGATTTTATTGCGGCCAATATCCAGCCCGTAAATTTCCCAGTCACGGTTTTCCAGAATATGGGCAGACAGGTTGCTGCCGATGAACCCGTTTACGCCCAGAATTAATACTTTAAGACTCATGCCGCTTCTCCATCCATGGCTATTTTTTGTTTATATTCTTTGGCGATATAACGCGGACGCCGCCGCACTTCTTTGTAGATGCGCCCTACATACTCACCGATTAGGCCCAGCCCGGTCATGCAGACGCTGATGAGCAGGAACAAAATGGCAAAGAGCGTAAACAGGCCATCCACCTCTGGCCCAACCAGGATGCGGCGCATCGCCATGTAGAGCACCAGCATGCCGCTACAGGCTGAGAGCACCATCCCGAAAATAGTGAAGAGTTGCAGGGGAACAAGTGAAAATCCTGTAATCAGGTCGAAGTTATAACGAATGAGCTTGTAGAGGTTATAGTTGGAAACCCCCGCAGCACGCTCTTCGTGCCCGACCTGAATCTCGGCCGGGTTCATGGCGAGGTACTGGCTGAGCGCGGTGATAAACGGGCTGGCATCGCCGGTAGTAATGATCTGGTCGACAATCTCTTTGCGATAGGCGCGTAGCATGCAGCCATGGTCGCGCATGTGGATGTCGGTCATGTGCTCGCGTACAATATTCGATAGTTTAGAGATGGCGCGGCGATAGGCAGGGTCGTTTCGGTTGCAGCGATAGCCGCCAACAACATCGTGCCCTGCGTCGATCAGGGCGATCAGCTTGGGGATGTCTTCGGGTGGGTTTTGCAGGTCGGCATCCATGGTGATTGCGACATCGCCGCGCATGGCTTCAAACCCAGCCATAATCGCCGGGTGTTGGCCACAGTTGCGCATGAAGCAGAGTGCGCGTACCTGATCTGGATAGCGGTCATGCAATGATTCGAGGATTTTCTGGGAATTGTCGCGGCTGCCATCATTGACACAGATGACTTCAAAGGGGCGGCCCATCTCGGTGAGTACCGGCATGAGGCGTGAGAATAATATCTCCAATCCTGCTTCTTCATTATAGACAGGAATGATGACGCTTAGGAATGGTCGCATACGGTGCCTCTTTTCTGGGCCGGGATGGTCGTTTAACGTAGTAATGTCCTTACGGCGTTGATCACGCGGTGTTGGTCGGCTTGTTCCAGCGTTGGAAAGAGCGGCAGGCTGCAAATGCGGTTGCCGATATCCAGTGCATTGGGGAAATCAGCAGGCTGCCACCCCAGATGCTCACGATACCACCGGAACACATGGGTGGACTGGTAATGCAAACCCGTACCAATATGCAACTCTTTCATGGCCTGCATAAAGGCATCACGATCCAGCCCTGCGGCGTTTTCTCCGATCCGCACGGTAAATAAATGCCATGCATGGCGGTCGGTTGCCGGTGCGGCGGCGGGGAGCTCCAGCCCTTCAATGCCTTGTAATTCCTTTAAATAATTCTCTGCCAACTCGGTGCGCCGGTCGATAAATCCATCCAGCGCGGGCAATTGATGCAGGCCTAGCGCGGCCTGCATGTCCATCATGTTGGCTTTGTAGCCGGGCAGGGCAACATCGTATTGCTGTGACCCGGATTTTGAGAAACGGTTGAATACCGAGCGGTCGATGCCATGGAAGCGCAATTGCTCAACGGCCTTTGCGATGGCAGGATCGGCCGTGATGACAACCCCACCTTCGCCGGTAGTCATGTTTTTATTGGGGTGGAAGCTCATCACCTGAATGTCGCCAAAGGTGCCAATCCGCTGGTTGCGGTAGGCGGCACCAATGGCGTGGGCGCAGTCCTCTACCACGCGCAACCCGTGCTTTTCTGCCAACGCATAGAGCGGGTCGAGGTCGACCGGCAGGCCGGCAAAATGGACGGGCATAATGGCTTTGGTGCGCGGGGTGATCGCGTCTTCCAACCGGTTCATGTCCATGTTGAGTGTTTCAGGTACGACATCGACCAGCACCGGCTTGCCGCCTGCGAGGACGATGGTGTTCAGCGTAGCGACAAAGGTCATGGGCGAGGTGATGACTTCATCGCCTTCTTCCAGCCCGAGCGCCATCAGCGCCAGTTGCAGGCCTGCGGTCGCCGACGAAACGCAAAGCGCTGTCCGGCCACCATGGTAGTCGCTCAGCATCTGCTCGAAACGGGCGACCTTAGGGCCGGTGGTAATCCAGCCGCTACGCAGGCAGTCAACGACTTCGGCAATGGCCTCTTCGCTGATGGTTGGTTTGGCAAAAGGAAGGAAAGGGATATCGCTCATGCTGTTTTACTCACCATATAAACGCCAAGGATAATGACAAAAATACCTGTAATACGCAGGGCCGATAGTGGCTCATTAAAAAAGTACCACCCTGCTACGGCTGCGATGATGTAGCCAATACTGACCATCGGGTATGCAACGCTGACTGCTACCCGAGACAGCACTGCCATCCAGATCACGACACTGATGCCATAGCAGGCCAGGCCCAGCAGGATCGCCGGGGTCATCGCTGCCTGAAGACCGATGGGCACCAATGATCCCCAGTTGAATTCAAAATGCCCGATGCGCAACATTCCGGATTTCAAGAGTAGCTGAGCTGCTGCGTTCAGCATCACGCCGAACATGATCAGTCCTAAATATTGCATCAGTGTTTCTCCGGACGGTTGCTGATGAGTAGGTTGGGGCCGTCATTTTCCATCACGACATAGGCGTTGGGGAAGAGAGCTCCGTCATGCACAAAATTTTGCTTCCTCAGCAGGACAAAGACGCGATGGTCTTTGCTTTTCCAGCGCTGCTGCATGGTGGGGACATCAATCATCCAGGCATGCGTGCGGGGCTCGATGCTGCGACCAAACTCCATCTCCCCAAAGGTGACGACGACCGTGACGTTACGGTCGAGATAGACGGGAAAATCCTGATAGTAATGGGCAAAGACCATGACCTCGTCTTCCGGGGTCAATTGTGGCTTCAAGGCCTCGGCAAATTCCTTGCTGCTATTCAGTGGGGCACGGGTCGCCGCATGCGGTGCCAGATGGCCGAACCAGCCGACAAACAGGACAGCGAAGATGGCGGTGCTGGTAATCAGTGTGCGCGCCGCTACACGGGTGCGCAGCATCCAGAGCAGGGCAATAGCCTGCACGACCAACAGGATGCTCAGAACAGCCATATTGGTTGCGATGGGGGCCACAATCGCTGCTGTCTTGCCGCCAAGCTGTTGCATGACCGGGTAGGCTGCCGCCATCACCAGGAAGAATACTGCCATGCTGTAAGTCCCAATCCGGTAGCCACGGGTTTCCGCTGTGCGCCAGATTTGTACGAGATAGCGCGCGACCAGCAACGCCAGCACCGGAAAGATCGGCAGGATATAAGAAACCAGTTTCGAGTCTGAGAGGCTGAAGAAGGTGAAGGGGAGCACCGCCCACAGCAGCAGGTACAGATCGCTTCCGTCCTCTTTGCGCTGTGTCCATGCTGCCTTCAGGCGCATCTTGACGGCCTGAATCAGGAACATCGTCCATGGCAGGAAGCCCACAATCAGTACTGCGAAGAAGAACCATGGCGGTTCATAGCGGTGGTGGCTTTTGGTCAGGAAGCGCTCAAAATGCTCGTGAATGAAATAAAAATGGTAGAATTCCGGGGTGATTTTACCGGCCAGATAATGCCACGGCGCGGCCACAGCGAGGAAGAAGAGGAGGCCCGGGATCAGCCGCACGCGGAGCAAAAGGCTCCAGCGGTTGCTCAGCAGGATCCACATGCCAATAACCATGGCGGGGATGACAATACCAATCAGCCCTTTGGTCAGCGTTGCCAGTGCGGCAGCACCATACATGCAGGCCAGTAGCAGGTCGCGGCGGCGTCCGGGCGGGTGTTCTACCGCAAACATAAAGGTGAACAGGCTGGTAACCAGAAACAGGCTGAGCGGAACATCGAGCAGCACGATCCGTGCGGAGATAAACCCAAGAATGCTGCTTGCCAGAATGACGGGGGCAAGAATGCCTTCCAACCGGCCGTATTTTTTGTAGGTGGCGATGCCGGTAACAAGGCAGATTCCAGTCATCATCAGGGCTGTCCATAAGCGGCCAGAGAATTCGCCGAGTCCAAACAGCGTCATCTGGAGTGCTTGTACCCAATAGAAGAGTGGTGGTTTCTCAAAATACTTAATGCCGTTGAGCCGTGGAGTAATCCAGTCGCCTGTCTCCAGCATTTGTCGAGGAATTTCAATATAGCGTGCTTCGCTTGGTACAAGGTAGGGGTAGCTGCCAAGCCCCACCAGAAAGAGGATGAGAATTCCGAGGGAAATAAGCAGGAAGTCTTTTTGGATGTGGGGGTAGTGGTTTGGCGTAGTAGGCACGGAATCTCTCCAGAAAGTGGCGGTCTTTAACACCCCATCAGGCTATGCGGTACCGTAAAGATCAACGCGATTGGAAGCACCGCGCGCGCAGTTGGGATGCCATTTTGTGACGTTATGTTCCTCTCTGGCACAAATTGCTATTAGAATTTCTACGTAATCTCTGTTGCTGCACTTTTGCGGATCGTGATACAGCCGCTTCACTGCTCTGCGCACGCGTGCGCATGAATCCATGCAGCACGCGAAGTATCGCTTGGCAAATGCCTGATAATGCGTATTTTGTGGCGGCTTAATCATTAAACATTGTAGTGAAAACAGCGCAGTGGCCGGGTTTTTTATCGTGATTTCTGCGGCAGCGGTGTTTTAGACAATTTCTTTTGGGTTGGGGATGTTATCCCATAATAGAGATGGCAAGGTATCATAATGGGCGGTGAATGAAGCGGATGGGATTACATAGAGGCTTGGCAGTTACTCTGGGCGTGAGTCTGGCGCTGCTGGCGGTTTCCCCGGCTTTTTCTGCGCCACCAAACGTACCGGGTGCGGCGGATGTTGGACGGGTAAAGCCTGAGGAGCGCATCGCTCCTGTGGGGCCGCGCCGTGCCGGTTCCATCGCAATACCACGGTTGGCCCCTGCAGATAACATGCCTCCGCAGGCCCGCGAGGTGCACCTGACTTTGTCATCGGTAGTGCTGAAAGGGGTAACGGCATTTACAGCGGAGGAGATGAAAGCGCTTTATGCGCCGTACCTGAATAAGTCCCTGACGCTGGATAAGGTCTACGAGCTGGCCTCTGTAATTACCCGGCATTACCGGGATGCAGGGTACTTCCTTTCGCTGGCATATGTTCCCAATCAAAAAATTCGTAACGGAAGCGTAACAATACAGGTTGTGGAAGGGCAAATCGAGGAAGTGAAGTTGCCCGAAGAGGTCGAGGATTACGCGATCGCTAAGGCCTATGCCAAGCGGCTGACGGATGAACGGCCGGTGCATGCAAATACGCTGGAGCGCTTTTTGCTCCAGATGAATGATTTGCCGGGCTATGCGTTCCGGGCTGTGTTGTCGCCTGCCGGGAAAATGGATTCTGGCAAGGTATTGTTGACACTGCTTGCCAACCCAACGGAAGATCGCGGCTATCTTTCCTTCGATAATAACTCGTCGCGTTATCTGGGGCCGAATGAGACGCTTCTTTCTTATACGACAGACCTGCTGCCATTCCAGCGCACGACTGTCGCTGGATTGACTAGCCTCCCTGGCGATAAACTGCGCTATTTTACCCTTAGCCACACCCTTCCGGTGGCGAAGGACCTCACGCTGGAGCTGACCGGCAGTTTGACCGATGCACATCCGGGCTTTACCCTTGCGTCTTACGATATTGCCAGTTCTGCCATCTCGATGGGGGCAACCCTGACCTATCAGGCAATCCGGCAGCGGCAAGAAAACCTTGCGTTCCGGCTTGTGTTCGATGGCCGGAATGTTACCAGCGATATCATTGGGGCGCCATTGACGCGTGACCGTGTCCGCGCTGTGCGTCTTGGCGTTAATTATGACACGGTAGACGCGTGGGCAGGGTACGATGCGCTGAATGTG